>CAJYRH010000213.1 GCA_913776795.1 uncultured Pseudorhodoferax sp.
AGGCGAACAGCCCGTCTCGAGACCCGAAGTGCGACTCCTGCTCCAGGCGCGCGCTGTGCAGCGCCTGCGGTGCGTAATGCACGGCCTGGATGCCCAGCTTGCGTGCGGCTTCCACGTCCGACCACAGGTTGTCGCCAATGTGGACGTGCTCGGCGGGCGCCACGCCATATGCGCGGTGCACATGCTCGTAAATGCGGCCCGACCGCTTGTTGACGCCCAGATCGCACGACACCAGGCCAGCCGGGATGGATCCACCGAGTCCCTTGCGGACAAGAAGGTCGCGCAGCATCTCTCCGCGCATGTAGAAATCGGAAAGAAACACCGTCTGCTCGGCGGGATGATTCTGCAAGAAGGCCAGTATTTCTGGATCCGGACGCGAGCGCGCAACTTCCATCTCGAACTCGAGCTGGACAAGCCGCTCGACCTCCACCGGACTGGGCTCGTCGTTCAACGCGCTCCGATACCAGGACTGCACCACGTCGGAAAGCACGTACTCATCGTCCTGCCCACCCGCGCGGGCGGCAGTTGCCAGCGCCTGCTCTGCCTGCAGGCGCAACTGGTAGAGCGAGGTGACGTCCTGCCCATGCGCCACCATGTGTGCGCGATGCCGCAGGAACAGGTGGTTGGCCATGGCCATCTTGATGCTTTCCGGATGGCAGTCGCGGCGCAGCAGCGTGTCCCAGACATCAACGGTCCGAAGCTTGTAGACCATCAGTTCACCCGCCGAGCTCCATGGAGAACCTCACGGATCGCCTCGAATTGCTTGACCGCCGCCACGCAGCTGGGCGGCAAGCGCGCCGCGAGCCCGCTCAACCGATGGCGACGCACGATGGCACGGTTTGCCGCCTGTCGTTCGCGCTCTGCCTGCCCGTAGGCCGTGTAGGCCTGCGCCGTCATGTCGGCCAGCACCTGGCGATCCGTCGGCGTGGAGGCACCAAGGACCCCGTCCACCCAGGAACGAAAAGCCGATGAAGATTCTTCCCACGACTGCCACTGCCGGGCGGTCGCCAATGCGCCTTGCTTGAGTTGCGCCAGCCGATCGGGACGCTCGGCCAGTTCTCGCAGCGTCGTGACGACGGCATCCATATCGCCCGACCGGACCACCGCCGCGTTGACGCCATCCACGATGTACTCATCGTGGCCGCTCACGTCGAACACCACGCTGGTCCCACCGCAATGGAACATCTCCAGCGGAGGGCCGAACATGCCCTCGACGGTGCTCAGCTTCACCAGGATGTCGCAAGAGCGGTAGATGGCGGGCGTCGCGACCATCGGCACGCGAGAGAACACGCGACGCACGCCGGGAAGCCACCGCACCGGAGAGCCGGTAAGTACCCACAGGTCACGCAGCCCGGCCTCCCTCGCGAGCCGCAGGCCGAGCGCGGTGTTCTTGAAAGTGACGCCGAAATGCCCTTCGACGAGTACACGGGGCGCCGTGCCAGGACGAGGACGTGCTTCGACACAATCGCCGTCCTGCCGGTAGACATCCTTGCGGATGCCGTTGCGAACCAGGGCAACCCGATGCCCGAAATCCTTCTCCAGCTGCGACTGGATCCAGGTCGCCTCCGTCACATAAGCCAGACCGAAGGCGTAGGTGGCATCGACCAGGGCGCGAAGCGGCTCTTCGGCGCGCGGGTAAAAGCGCGATTCAATGGACTGCACGAAGTAAGCGTACTGACCAGCCTCGAACCCATGCAGCTCGAATGCGGTTTTCCACCACGTGGCGATGACCAAGTCGAACGGCATCGCGCGCGCTTCATGGAGGGGAAGGCACCGCATGGCGCCAAGTTCGTCATGCCAGGCCAGTGTTTGCCGGTCAAAGGGCTCCTGGACAGCAAGTGTCACTTCGTACCCGCAGCGACGAAGGTGCGCGGCATGTTGCACGATCACGTAAGTGCCGCCGCTGATGGCCAACGAGCCGACGAGGAAGCAGATTCGGGCCGGACTCACGCGCTGCCCCTGCCGGCCTGCCATCGACGAACCATCGCGTAGACAGTTGCTGCAGCTCGCCCCCCGCGACGGTGCAGTGTGGCCCAAGGCCAGAAACCCAACTCCCCCACGTTGCGGCGCCGCAGCACACGCATCAGAAAACCCACGCGACTGCAAAACGAGTGATTGGCGGCAGAGCCGGAGAAATGCGAGCGCTCGAACAACCCGAAGTTCTCTACATGAAAGATCGCGTCGAACCATGCATATTCGGAAGGCGAAGGCCCAAACACCATGCGCGCGTGCGAAGCAATGACTTCATCGAGTAGAACCGAAGCGCTCGAGACCTGCGGCGCCTCCAGCAGCACATCAAAGCGGCGCTCAACTTGCCGAAGCACCGGGAACACAGAACGGGTCAACATGTCGCTCTCGTCGAAAACGCCGTGCACGGGACGCGCGCGCTGGTGCGTGTCACGGGCGTAATGCGTCACGGAGCCGTGGTCTGCGGCAAGGATGATCTCAAACAAGGACTTGTTCTCGTTGAAAACGGAGAAGCCGCGCGTGCGTTCGCCAATGCAAGAAAACAGCAAGCCAGTCTTGGCATTGGCTTCAGTTGCCGCGCCTGCTGCCACAAGCCCAAGGTAGTAGCCCTGCACCTTCTCCACACCAGTCGACGCGTCCCGGCATAGCGTCGAATAAAGATGATCCTGGATGGTTCCTTTCCAGCCAACATCAACCACGGCCAAGGTGGATGGCAACGAGCCGCCGGCCAACTCGCGCAGGTATTCCACGAAAAGCTGATGCTGCTCGATCCTGCGAGCCTCGTAAATGCGGCGAAACGGCTCGCACGCCAACAACCGCCCAAACAACTCGCTGGTCGGGAAGTCGTCTTGTCGAACGCCGGCCTCTTGGGCCGTCAACCCCAGGGCGGGCACCAGATCGGGTATAGCGTCGTGCAGGCCAAGACTTGCCAGAAACTCTTCCAAAGAGATGGCCCGATACTGGCGGAACAACGTATCGAACCGCTCACGCGTCAAAGGCCCTAATGAGGGCAACAGCGTGGCACGGCGAGACACCTCCAAGTAATAGGAGCGGGGGCCTCCGCCGGCACGTTGGGCGTAGGCATCGAACATCCGCTGAAGCGGCTGGCCTTCTCGCGAGAGGAAGAAGACCTGACGGACACCGTCACGCTCCAGTTGCTCGTACAGCCGCGCCGCCCACAACATCAGTGTGTCAGCGAGCGCAAGGAAAATTCCGGCTTGGCCATTCGCCATTGCGCTGGAAGCACCTATTGAGTGCGATTCAGACATGTTTGGCAGCAAGCAACGCCGAGAAAAATTCTCCAAACTTTCTCGCTTGGACTGACCAATCCCAGTCTTGGATCTGCTGCAAATTTTCCTCAGACAGCGCGCGCATCAATTGGGGCTCCGCCAACAGGCGCCTGATCAGACCGCACAGAGCCTCGACACTGCGCTCCGGAAGAATGAACTGGGTCTGCAGTTCACCGAAGGCCTGGGGAACAATTCCGACATCGGTACTGATGATGGGAACGCCGCACGCCATGGCTTCGAGCACTGGATTGGGCGTCCCCTCGATCTTTGAGGTACACACCAAAACATCGATACTCCGATAGTACGCAGGCATGTCGTCGTGCGGAATATGCCGTTCCTGTCGATCTGCAAAGAACGCGGTCACCGGGTACCCTTCCTCGCGAAGTCGAGCAATCGATGGCTTGAGGATCGTGTTCACACCCTTGAAATCCTCCAACTCGGAGGCCCACTTGCTGTTGCCAACCCAGCCAATCACCAGACCCTCCCGAGCATCCGGTCGAAAACGGTCGAGATTGGCAGGCCGGAACTTGGCCAGATCCACCCCATCCTCGACGATGCTGGCAGGCGGAGGATAGCCTTCATGCGCGCGGTAGATCACATCCAGCTTCTTGGACGCCACCGTATACCCTGCAAAAAACTCGTCGAACAGATACCGGCGCTCCTCCAACTCCTGCGGTTGAAGCAATAAATGGTCATAGATACTTGTGCTGAAAATCTTGCCATCCAAGCACATGTGCTGGAATTCTTCGAAATACAGGCCCAATGACTCCACATAGGATTGGAAATAAGGCGCACGTATCATCAACGGAACTTCGCGCCAAAAAAAGTGCACGAGTTGACAGTCTCTCATCATCATGAGAATCTGCGCGAGATTGTCGACCACTGCAATTGGCACCACAACAAAGTCGAAGCGATCAGAAAGATGCCTTTCAAGCTGCCGACTGATATTACTGAATGCCCAGTTATCGACATCAATCACCAGACCGATCTTTTTCTTGTTCAAAGGCGCCATTGCTTGCTCGATCAACAACACAGTGTCGTCCACCATCATCACGCTCCCCGACGGCGCATTGCCTTGACTGTCTTGACAATCCAAGTCCGCAGCGGCAGCGGAATGACACTGCGCAAACGGATATACCGTTCATAACCGACCCTCGCCAAGTAGAGGTCGCGCTCCATCGCAGACATCGCCTCCCTCAGCGCAGAAACCATCTCGTTCCTGCGATGCAGTGCGTACTGGACGACATGCCCCTCTGCCTTGGCAGCCGCCAGCAGCAAGCCGTTACGACGAATTTCGACGTCTCTTGATTTCAGCAATTCTTCCAAACTGGCCGCTCTGTCTCGCACCTGCGCTGAACTTTCTTCCAACGATTGCGCATGCTGCTCCAACTCAGCGCATCTCCTTTGCAAGGCCTGCGTATAGTCCTCCAGCTCTTGGACTCGCTGAGTCGCTAGCTCCAACTGTGTTTTGATTGCTTCAAACGGCTTGTAACCATACTGAGCCTCAGCCATGCCCTCGTAAGCGTCCATGGGCAGTGGAAAAACTGCAATGCCAAGCGATTCATCAGGCGCATTCCACACGCCCACAAAATAACTGCTTCGCGAAGCGTCGAAGTCTACTTCGGACGCCCCTACGGCCAGATAGGCACTGGACACATCGCGGTACGACATCCACGTGCTCGGCACCGAAGCGTAGTTATCAGAGGACAGCGGCGCACTGCCGAAACCGAACACGCATGTTCCCATGCTCCAATTAACGCGCGAGCCCAACACCGAAGTACTCAGAGACTGGAACTCCTGCAACCAATACTTGCGTAGGTGGAAAGGGTTCGATTTTTCGGCTTCAGGATAGTACCAATGGTCATTTGGACAACTGATGATGATCACCGCATTCGACTTCGCGAGGCGTCTCAGACTCCTCAGAAACCCTGCTGGGTCCTTGAGATGCTCTATCGTCTCGACGGAGATTACCAAATCGAATGAGTTCTCTTCGAAAACTGCATCAATGTCCGCCACATCGGCTGCGATGTACTTCAGACCAGGGGTGCCGAACGAGCGTGTGGCGCGTTCCACCGAGTCAGATGAAATATCTACACCGACAACCTCACCGGCGCCGGCTTGCTTCAATAGATAGGATCCGTAACCTTCGCCGCAGGCAATGTCAAGAACGCGTTTGCCTTGGACCCAGCGTTTTGCGATGGCATAGCGAGCGAAATGGATCGCCGCCTCCATACTGGCGCGCGCAGGCGGCACGGCAACATCTAAACGTTCCACGATTCAAACCTCATTATTTTTTGGAACCAGTGACCACTTGCGGGGGAGATTGAAAAGACCGACGGCTTTGAAATCATCGTGCACCAGAAACTCACACACATTCCTCGCTTCAGCGTGGGTCACGAATCCGCCATGGTCATTGACAGCCACTCGCCATTTGTACCGCCCACTCAAAAGGGAGATTTCAGGAAAGTCAATTGAAATAGTGCCTCCATGCTCGCCTCCTGGCAAGTCGACCCCATCCATCAACGTGGTCGTGCCGCACAGGTAAAGATCATCGTGCCTGTACAGATTGAAAACAAAGCTGATTTTCTTCGGCGGGTTTTCCACAAGAGCTGAATATTCAAAAACAAGTCGAACTGAATCGCCTGTCTTTACCGTGTCCGCCGTCATCCCGGAGTGACTGTTCCGCAGTTCAACGCTTGTGATGCGATACAGCCGTTCAGGTTCGCTAGCGCACTCACCTACCGCGACACCGGACCCCGTTGCTTCAGCACGGCCCTCCACGCCCGTCGTCGGTTCAACCTGTGGGGGAGGCAGTGGCTCCGCCTTCTTGGCAGAACGCCCTTCTACATCGATCATGTACTGATCGATCACCTGCCCGGCTGGACCGAAAATTCGTTGATGTCCCTGGTCAAGATAGATAGCGCGCTGGCATACCGACTTGACTTGGTATTGATCATGGGAAACAAAGAGGATGGAGCAGCCTGTTTCCTTGATCTCGTAGAATTTATTCAAGCACTTTCGTTGAAACGCAAAGTCTCCTACAGCCAGGATTTCATCCACGATCAAAATCTCGGGATCGACATGGATGGCGACCGAAAATGCCAACCTCGCGAACATGCCACTCGAGTAATGCTTGACAGGCGAATCCATAAACTGCCCGATGTCGGCAAAAGCCGCGATGCGTTCAAATTTTTCCTCCATCTCGTCTCGACCCATGCCGATGATGGCGCCATTCAGGAACACATTCTCTCGTCCAGTAAATTCAGGGTTGAACCCTGATCCCAACTCCAACAAGGCGGACAAGCGCCCATTACGCTCAACTGTCCCAGTGGTGGGGGTCAGGGTGCCGCAGATCGTTTGCAGCAATGTTGACTTGCCCGAGCCATTGCGCCCGACAATTCCGACTGTCTCGCCTTTTTTTACTTCAAAATTGATATCGCTGAGGGCCCAGAACTTCTCGTGCCCGCTTTTCCGGTTTGGAAACAACATTTGTTTCAACCGCTCTGTCGGCCGCTCGTAGATGTCGAAGACCTTGGAGACGCCTCGCACGGAAATCGCAATATCAGAGGACATCGGCAAATCCTTTACGCGTCTTTTGAAACCAAGCGTAGCCACCAACGGCGAGAACTAGACCTCCCCCAATCTGAACAAACCAATTGAACCATTGCATCGGCCGCCCGAATATCATCAGGTCGCGTGATTGTTCGACAACGAAAGTAAGAGGATTCAGGTGCATGAATCCTCGGTATTCGGCCGGCAAAGCGCTGACGGCGTAAAAGATGGGGGACATGAACATCAGAACCGTGACCACCAACGAGATCATCTGCGTTACGTCCCTGACGTAGACACCCAGTGCCGATAGGAACCACGAGAGTCCCAAGATGATGAGGAGCAGCGGAAGCATCACAAGAGGCGTCAGCAAGATGGTAATGGGCGGAACTCCAAATAGCACGAGATAGAAAAGCAGCCAGACTACAAAGCTAACAGCCGCATGGAAAAGCGCCGACAGCACCGGCACCACAACCAACAGCTCCAAGGGGAAGACCACCTTTTTGACATAGGTGGGGTTACCCAGGATCAAACCCGGTGCACGATTGATGCACTCAGCAAATAGGTTGAAAAAAATGAGACCTGCAAAAAGCACGAGAGCAAATTCTGTTCGCGATCCGGTACCACCAGCCCACCGGGTATTGAAAACCACGCTGAATACAAATGTATAGACCGCCAGCAACAGCACTGGGTTAAAAAAGGACCACATCATGCCAAGCAGCGAGCCGCGGTATCGCCCCACCACCTCGCGGTGTGCGAGACTGACCAACAAGAACCGATAGGTATATAGCGATCGACAAAGGCCAAATAGCGATGTCGAACTAGCGGAATGCGGATTCATGCATATCCATTCACTTAAATTTGCAGCATTGGAGCCTGACGACGAGGCTTGATGAGGCGCCGAATCCAGCGTGGAATTCGTGATAATTAAATGTTTCCAGGAAGGAAATTCTCTTGGCCGAACTAGTTCACGTAGAAGGAAGTCATGTGCTATACGACATCCGATCGGTCGACCATGTAGCAGCGCATGAAACGCACAAGCTGTGCAACAAATTCAATCCAGCCAGAATCAACATAGAGAACTCTCGCTGCGACGTCCTGATTTTACAAAAACACTTCAGCGCTTTTGATCAAGGGAGCGGAGGAATCTTTCGGGGACAGCGATAGCGCGCCAGCATGAAGAGGCCAATCGATGGCGATGTCTGGATCATTCCAGCGTATACAACGTTCGTGGGTCGGAGAGTAGTATTCGGTAGTCTTGTATAAAAATTCCGCCGATTCACTCAGAACCAAGAACCCATGCGCGAATCCAGGGGGTATCCAAAGTTGGCGATGATTTGATCCAGATAGTTCTACGCCGACCCAATGCCGAAATGTCGACGACGAAGCGCGCACATCTACGGCGACGTCGAATACAGCACCGTTGACGACACGCACGAGCTTTCCTTGCGCGTGCGGTGGCAGCTGATAATGAAGCCCGCGCAAAACTCCTTGGGTGGAGCGACTGTGGTTGTCTTGGACGAACGAAACTTGAGTTCCAGTTTCCTCGTTGAATACCTTCTCGTTATAGCTTTCCAGAAAAAAGCCGCGAGCATCGCCGAAGACCTTCGGCTCCATCAGGAGCACGTCGGGAATGGCCAATGGCGTTATCTTCATTTAAAACACCCGCCCCCTCAGCAACCGCAACAAGTATTGACCGTAGCCGCTTTTGAGCAGCGGCTCTGCCAATTTTTCGAGCCGCGTGGAGTCGACCCACCCTTGCCGAAAAGCTATTTCCTCTGGACACGCCACCTTCAAGCCCTGCCGATGTTCGATGGTTGCAATGAATTGGCTTGCTTCCAACAGGCTCTCATGCGTCCCAGTATCAAGCCACGCATAGCCTCGGCCCATGATTTCGACATTGAGCTCACCCGCCTCGAGATAGAGGCGATTCAGGTCTGTAATCTCAAGTTCGCCGCGAGCCGAAGGTTTGAGCTGCCGGGCCAGTTCCGACGCTCGTCCATCGTAAAAATACAGGCCGGTGACTGCATAGCTCGACCTCGGCTTGCGAGGCTTCTCTTCAAGCGAAAGCACTTTGCCTTCGGCGTTGAACTCAGCGACACCATACCGCTCAGGATCGTTGACGTGGTACGCAAATACGCTTGCGCCATGCGTGCGGCAACTTGCACTTTCCAGCAAGTCCTGGAAGTCATGGCCGTGGAAAATGTTGTCGCCCAACACCAGGGTGCTCGGCGCGCCATCCAAAAAGGCCTCTCCAATGAGAAACGCCTGTGCCAATCCATCCGGACTCTGCTGCACCGCATATTGCAGGTTCAAGCCCCATTGGCTTCCGTTGCCCAGCAATTGCTGGAATCGCGGCGTGTCCTGCGGCGTGCTGATGACGAGGATGTCGCGTATTCCCGCCAGCATCAGCGTGCTCAACGGGTAATAGATCATGGGCTTGTCATAGACCGGCAACAGCTGCTTGCTGATGGCCAGCGTGGCCGGGTGCAGCCGGGTGCCGGAACCGCCGGCCAGAATGATGCCCTTGCGTTGTCTGCTCATGCGGCGCGCTCCAAGGTTTCAGTGAGCATGCGGGCGACGCCGCTCTGCCAGTCCGGCATGACCAAACCAAGGGTGTCGCGCAGCTTCTGTGTGGCCAGACGGCTATTGGCGGGTCGCGGCGCCGCCACTTTGAAGGCGCTCGAGGACACGGCATGCACGGCCTCGCCGACCGCTTTGAGTGCGAGCCCGCGCTGCTGGGCGAAGTCGATCACGAAGCGCGCATAGCCGTGCCAGGACGTTTCGCCTGCAGCCGCCAAGTGGTACAGGCCGGCCAGCGTGTCGCCGCTGGCGGCGTGCACACGGTGCAAAGCCAGAGCCGTTACATCGGCCAGCAGCTCCGCGCCGGTGGGCGCGCCGAATTGGTCGTCCACCACCGTCAGGCGCTCGCGCTCCGCCGCCAGCCGCAACATGGTCTTGGCAAAGTTCTGCCCACGGGCGGCGTAGACCCAACTGGTGCGAAAGATCAGGTGCCGGCTGCAGTGCTGCTGCAGCAACTGCTCGCCTTCCAGCTTGGTGCGCCCGTAGACCGACAGCGGGCCCGTCGGGCTGCGTTCGGTCCAGGGCTGGTCGCCACTGCCATCGAACACATAGTCGGTCGAGTAGTGGACCATCCACGCGCCGAGTGCCTGCGCCTCACGAGCCAGCACGCCCACGCCCACCGCATTCAGGACGCGTGCGAACTCGGGTTCGCTCTCGGCCTTGTCCACTGCCGTATGCGCTGCAGCATTCACGATGACAGTCGGCGCCACCCGGCGCACCGTGTCAGCAAGTTCGTCCGGCTTGCTCAGGTCACCGCATAGCTCGGTGCTGTCGAAGTCCAGTGCCACCAGTTCACCCAGCGGCGCCAAGCTGCGCTGCAGCTCCCAGCCGACTTGACCACCCTTGCCCAATAACAGGATCTTCATGCAGCAGCGCGCTCGCCGTAGTTCGTCGACACCCACTCGCGGTAGGCACCGCTCTGAACACGCGCGACCCAGTCGGCGTTCGCGAGGTACCACTCCACCGTCCTGCGGATGCCCGTGTCAAAGGTCTCGGCCGGCTTCCAACCGAGCTCGCGCTCGATTTTGCGCGCATCGATCGCATAGCGCCGGTCGTGGCCCGGGCGGTCGGCCACGTTGGCGATCTGCTCGGCATAGGACTTGCCATCGGCACGCGGCCGCTTCTCGTCCAGCAGCACGCAGACCGTGCGCACGATCTCCAGGTTGGGCTTCTCGTTCCAGCCGCCCACGTTGTAGCCCTCGCCAACTCTGCCAACCTCCAGCACCCGGCGGATGGCACTGCAATGGTCGCCGACATAAAGCCAATCGCGGATCTGCTGCCCATCGCCATACACCGGCAGCGGCTTGCCGGCCAGGGCGTTGACGATCATCAGCGGGATCAGCTTCTCGGGGAAATGGAAGGGGCCGTAGTTGTTGCTGCAGTTGGTCGTCAGCACCGGCAAACCATAGGTGTGGTGGTAGGCGCGCACCAAGTGGTCGCTGGCGGCCTTGCTGGCCGAATAGGGGCTGTTGGGCTCGTAGCGGTGCTGCTCCGTGAAGGCGGGGGCCTGCAGATCGAGCGAGCCGTAGACCTCGTCGGTGGAGACGTGCAGGAAGCGGAAGTCCGCCTTGCGCTCGGCCGGCAAGGCGGCCCAGTAGGTGCGGACAGCCTCCAGCAGGCCGAAGGTGCCAACCACGTTGGTCTCGATGAAGGCGGCCGGGCCGTGGATGGAGCGGTCGACATGCGATTCGGCCGCGAAGTTCACCACGGCACGGATTTGGTGTTCGGCCAGCAGGCGACCCACCAGAGCCGTGTCGCCGATGTCACCCTGCACGAACTGGTGCCTGGGGTCGCCTGCCAGGCTGGCCAGGTTCTCAAGGTTCCCGGCGTAGGTGAGCTTGTCCAAATTCAGGACCGGTTCGCCAGCCGCGGCGATCCAGTCCAAAACGAAGTTGGTGCCGATGAAACCGGCACCGCCGGTGACTAGGATCATGGGGGCTCTCTGCGAAACGAACCGGCGATTATCGCAGGGCAGTTGTAACGCCAAGGGCGCTTACAGTAACCAGCATCCACTGCTTCGAGGATCTGCCATGGCCCAAAAGCCCAACCCCTTCAACCCCTTCGGCGACGATGCCTCGGCCGCCCAGTTCTCCGAGTCGGTCCGCGCCTCGGCACAGCAGATCTGGCTGGCCGGCCTGGGCGCCTTCGCCAAGGCCCAGGCCGAGGGCAGCAAAGTGTTCGAAGGGCTGGTCAAGGAAGGCGTGGACATGCAGAACAAAACCCAGGCGGCTGCCCGGGACGGGTTGCACGAGGCCAGCGCGCGCTTCGGCAGCCTGGCCAGCGAGTTCGGCGCGCGCGCCGCCGGCCAATGGGACAAGCTGGAAGGCATCTTCGAAGAGCGCGTGGCGAAGGCGCTGCGCAAGCTTGGCGTGCCGCGGATCAAGGAGCTGGAGCAGCTGGCGGCGCGCGTCGAGGCATTGGAACGCGCCGCGAAGCGCCCGGCAGCGGCGCGCAAGACCGCCGCCCGGCCTCGCCACGCCGCGGCCACGCCGCCGCCGGCCGCACCGGCCAAGCGGGCCGCCCGCAAGCGCCCGGCTCCACGCCAGGACTGAGCGCCATGGCCGAAGAAGACCGGATCTGGGACGCACGCGCACTGCAGGACCTCGCCGCCAAGGCGGCTACCGCGCCCTGTGCCTCCTGCGCAACGCTGCCCACCACCGGCTGGGAAACCGTCCCCGTCTCGCTGGACCGCCAGCGCCTGGAGCCGCTGGGCACACTCTACGACCTGCAAGCCGGCAACCCGCTCGACGCCACGCTGGAGGAATACCATCCACAAGGCACGCGCTACTGGTCGGCCGACGCGCCCATCGCGCTGGCGTGGTTCCCTTACAACCGCTGCGGCGTCTGGCGCTGCCGGGTCTGCGCCATCGTCTTCCTGCGCTATGCCGAGCACGGCGGCTACTTCGAGGAAGAGCGCATCCGCCGCGTCGTGCCAGCCCTGGTCGACCTGAAGGCCTCGCCACCGGGAAATACCTAGCGGCCGGCGGGCATCTGCTGCTGCATGCTGTCTTCCAGGGAGGACAGATGCCGAAGAAAGCTCCGCGCCGTACGGCCGAACGCATCCTGGAAGTCACACTGGCGCTGTTCAACCGCTTCGGCGCGCCGAACGTCTCCACCACGCTGATCGCCGCCGAACTGGGCATCAGCCCCGGCAACCTTTACTACCACTACCCCGCCAAGGACGAACTGCTGGGCGCGCTGTTCGACCGCTATGCCCAGCATATGCACGAATTGCTGGACGCCGGCGCCGGGGCGCGCGACGTGGAAGACGCCTGGTTCTTTCTGCACAGCCTGTTCGAGCGCATCTGGGAGTACCGCTTTCTTTACCGCGACCTCAACGACCTGCTCAGCAACCACCGGCGCCTTGAACAGCAAATGCAGCAGGTGCTGCAGGGCAAGACCCGCGCGGTGCGCGACATGCTGGCCGGCCTCGCAGCCAGCGGTGCGCTGGAGATCGACGCACGCGCGGCCGGCCCGACCGCCAACAGCATGGTGGTGGTGCTGAGCTGGTGGCTCAGCTACGAGTACGTTCGCGCGCCGCGCGAAGCGCTGGAGCCGGCCGCGGCACAGGCTGCGCTGTTGCGTGGCGCCCACCACGTGCTGATGCTGCTGGCGCCCTACCTGGTGCCCGCGCAGCGTGAGCACCTGCTGGACCTGGTCACCGCCTATGGCGGCGAAGCACCTGCCACGCAAACCACCTAGACTGGGCCTCGATACCCGCCACACACGAGGAGACGACGATGGGCGACTGGAGCGCATTCCCCCATGCGGGCGCATTCCATTTCGATGCAGCCGGCGTGCTCCAGCGTTGGGCCAGGCTGCATGCCGGCGATGCCGAGCCACTGCCCGCCGACCCGGCCGTGCTGCAGGCCTGGGTGCTGTTCCACAACGGCGAATTCGCGCAGGCCTGCGCGGCCGGGCTCGCGGCCGGCGGCAGCGGCCTGACCGTTGCCAACAAGGCCACGGCCATCTACGCCAACTACCTGGAACCCAGCGAGAAGGAACGGCTGGACCTGTTCCGCCTGGTCGCCGCCCGTGCAGAACGGCAGGCCCAGGCGTCGCCGGAAGATCCGAATGCCTGGTATTGGCATGCCTACGCGCTGGGCCGCTACAGCCAAGGCATCAGCATCGCCAAGGCCCTGGCGCAGGGGCTGGGCAACAAGGTCAGGGAATCGCTGGAAAAGGCCATTGCGCTGGCGCCACGCCATGCCGATGCACACATCGCACTCGGGGCCTTCCACGCCGAGGTCATCGACTAGGTCGGCACGCTGATCGGTTCGATGACCTACGGCGCCAAGAAGGAGGTTGGTCTGCGCATGTTTCGCCAGGGCCTGAGCCTGCACCCCACATCGGTGATCGGCATGGTGGAGTATGCGCACGCGTTGCTCATGCTGGAGGGCGACGGCCGCATGGACGAGGCGAATCGCCTCTACGAACAGGCCGCAGCCGCCGAGCCGGCGGACGCCACCGAGCGGCTGGACGTCGACCTGGCGCAGGCGGCGCTCGCAGATTGACTGCGCAAGCGCGCCCGTCCTACATGACGATTGGACAGCCGGCGCTGGCGGTGGGCCCTCGCGGCGATGAGCATCGACCGGTCCAACCCGGAGCACCAAGATGAACATTTTCGAAGCCCTTCGCGTGAGCCACCAGATGCAGCGCGCCCTGGCGGACCAACTCGTTGCCACCAGTGGCGACACCCCGGAGCGCAAGCGGATCTTCCTAGACCTGCGGCGTGAGCTTGCGGCCCACGAGACCGCCGAAGAACGCTGCTTCTATGCACCGCTGATGGAGCATGACGCGGCAGTGGACACCTCTCGCCATGGCATTGCCGAGCACCATGAGATGGACGAGATGGTCGAAGAGCTCATGGAGCTGGAGATGTCGTCGCCCGCATGGCTGACCAAGGCGCGCGCGCTGCACCACAAGGTGCACCACCACCTGGACGAGGAGGAACAAAAGTTCTTTCAGCTCGCGGGCAAGGTGTTCAGCGCGGCGCAAAAGACGGCGCTGGCGCAGGAGTACGAGGCAGAATTCACCACCCAGCGCGTTCAGGCCTGAGGCCGACGGGGCCCTTGTGCCGTGCACCCGCTGACGTCCAGGAACAGGAGCCCGCCATGTCCGAATTGCAGACCGCCTTCCAGGCCGCCGTCGTCGCCTCGCAGCAGCGCAGCCAACGCCCCGACAACGCCACGCTGTTGCGCCTGTACGGTCTCTACAAGCAGGCCAGCACGGGCGACAACAAGGTGCCCAAACCGGGCTTCTCCGACATGGTCGGCCGCGCCAAGTGGGACGCCTGGAACAAGCTGCAGGGCATGTCGGCCGAAGACGCGATGCAGCAGTACATCGACGCCATCGCTGCGCTCGACGATTGAAGCCTTACGGCTTCGCCAACCGGTCCAGGGCGGCATCGCGTGCCGGTTTGGGCTGAGCGGCCAACGCGGCCACGGCCGCATGGAAGCGCGTCCAGTCCCGGCCCTCGCGCACAAACAGGGCCTCGAAGGCCGGCACCTGACCGTCGTAGGCGGCCTGCACCCCGAACACCGCATTGTTGGCGCGGGCGACGTATGCGTCATAGCCGGCAAACCCGGCCCAGTGCTCGCGCTTGAGCCGCGCATACGTGGTGTGGAAAGTCGCCATGGCGCGGGCCTTGCGCTGCTCCATCGGTTCGGGGTTGTCGTTGTCGGCATATACCGCTGCAAGCGCCCGTCGCGTGTCCAACATCAGCGCACGCAACTCGCGCCGGCGGCTGTCCAGGCGCAGGTAGGACTCCCGCGTCTCCTCGCTGGCCTGGGTGGCCAGCCATTCGGCACCGCCCAGGCGCTCGACCGCTGTGGCGTACGACTCGTTGAACGTGGTGTCGTCCTTCACATAGACGACCTGGTGCGCAAGCTCGTGGAACAGCAATCGGGCCAGCTCACCCTCGTTCGAGCGGATGAAGGTGTTCAACAACGGGTCGCCGCCCAGCCAGTTCATCCAGCCCAGGGTGGAATAGGCCGGCACACCATAGACGTTGCTTTCCAGCCCCTGTGCACGCAATTGGTCGGCAAGCTTGCGCGCCTCGGCTTCGTCGAAATAGCCACGGTAACCAATGCAGCCCGTGAACGGGAAGCACCAGGTCTTGAGAGTCAGGGAGTACGGTGGTGCCGCTACGGCGTTCCAGACGGCCGCCGGTCGGCCCAGGTCGGCGTAGCGGTGGTAGCTCGCGTTGTCGGGCAGATGCAGACGCTCCACCGCAAACCGTCGCATGCGTTGCGCCAGCTCCAACTGTCTGCGCAATTCGGCGGGCGTCTCGGGATCGTCCAGCCATTCCTGGATCGGCCTGGCCGCCTGCATCAACGCCAGATGGCCACGTGCCGACTGCAGGTAGTACGACGTATCGGCGCAGCCCGCCAGAGCGGACAACCCCAGCGCGACGCCGAGGCCCTTGAGCATTGCACGGTTCCACACATCGGTCAGTTTAAGGGCATGCCGTCGCCGGTCTGGCACGCGGGTTGCTCGCAGCCCTTCCAGCCCCACCTGTTCCGTGCAACGGCCGTGAACCAAGACGCCCCGCCAACGTCGAACTGCTGATATGCCACAGCCTCCTCGTCCCAAAAGCCAGTACGGCCGTATCACCGCGCTCGCCAGCGGCCACCACCTCGCCACCCTGACGGCCCAACGCGTGGTCGAGCATGGCGGCTCGCTGGTCGATGCCATGGTGGCCGCGTCGGCCATGTTGACAGTGACCTTGCCGCATGCTGGGTCACTGGGCGGCTGCGGCGTGATGCTGGTCTTCGACGCCGCCTCGCACCAGGTTCAGGTGCTGAACGGGACAGGACGGGCGCCCGCTGCCACCCCGGTCGAGCAGATCGCCGCCAGCGGCGTCCCGCGTCATGGCGTCCGCGCGGCCGTGACGCCAACCTTGGTGCGCCTGTGGGCACGTGCCCACGAGCGCTTTGGCCGGCTGCCCTGGGCCCAGTTGCTGGCACCGGGCATCGCCGCGGCCGCCACCGGCATCGGCACGTCCGAAGAGCTCGCCCGCAACCTGCAGCAGGCCGATCCCGTCGTTGCCGCGCAGCCTGGCTTCACCGACGCCTTCCACCGCAACGGCCAGCCGCTTGCAGCCGGCCAGCCCCTGCGCCAGCCGCAGCTGGCGGAGGTGTTGCAGGCGATCGCACGCCAGGGTGAGGCGGGCATGTACACCGGCTGGGTCGCGCGCAGTTTGGCAGCCTTCAGTGCGGAGCACGGCGGCTGGCTGGGCCAGGAAGACCTCGCCCACGCCCAGGCAGACTGGTGGGAAAGCTGGAGCACGCATTACGCCGGCCGGCAGGTGCATGTGGCACCGCCCAATTCGGCCGGTGTCCTCATGCTGCGCCAGCTCAACCTGCGCGCCGCCGCCGGGCCGACCCACAATGACCCCGCGCACGACGTGCTGCGCGCGGGTTGAGCTGGCGCAGCATGAGGACACCGGCCGAATTGGGCGGTGCCACATGCACCTGCCGGCCGGCGTAATGCGTGCTCCAGCTTTCCCACCAGTCTGCCTGGGCGTGGGCG
>CAJYRH010000214.1 GCA_913776795.1 uncultured Pseudorhodoferax sp.
CAATGTTATAACAAACAACAAAGCGCAAGCAAGCGGAGAGTCATGACATGGATGCAGTGCGGAAACAGGAGAAAGGCCCGCGGACGCTGCAGGCCGGTGCGTTCAGCGCGTGTGCTTCTCGAGCAGCGCGCAGATGTCGGCGCGCGCGCTTTCGATGTCGGCGCGGATGGCCTCGGCCGCACCGTCGCCATCGCCGCGGCCCAGGGCTTCCAGGGCCGCCTGGTGGAACGGATAGCGCTTGAGGCTGGGGATGTACTCGGGCAGGGCCAGCGTGAGCGTGGGCGCGCAGCGCAGCCAGGCGCTCTCGATCACGTCCTGCACGATGGGCATGCGGCACATCGCGTAGATGCCGAAGTGGAATCGGTAGTGGGCGTCCAGGTACTGCTCGGTGCGACGCTCCTTGACCGAGCGCTTCATCTCTGACAACGAGGCCTCGATCGCCTTCAGGGCGGCAGGCGTGGCATGCTGGGCGGCGGCGCGCGCGGCCACAGGCTCCAGGCCGGCACGCACGGTCATCAGCTGGTCGAACTGGTCGGCGTTGAGCAGGGGCACGATGGCACCCCCACCCTGCCCGACCCCGCCACGGTCCAGCACCTTTTCGGCGACCAGCCGGTTCACCGCATCGCGCACAGGTGTCAGGCTGACACCGAGTTCGTCGGCCACCTCGCGCAGCACCAGCCGCTTGCCCGGTACGTAACGGCCCGACAACAGCGCCGACTCCAGCGCCGCGTAGACGCGGTCCCACAGGGCCCCGCGGGCGATCGGCTGGAGTGGTGGCGTGTCGGTCATGGGCGGTTTGGCGCGGCGCGATGGCGGCCTGGCCGGGCGATGGTACCCGCAGCGCCCGTGCCGGCCCGGCTACTCAGCCCGGTGAACCGGGCTCGACCGTGAAGCGCGCATCGCAGCCGATGCCTGCCGCGATCCAGCGCCGCGCCAGCGGCGCCAGCCAGCGCGCGCCCAGTACCTCGGCCGGCGCGCTCAGCGCGCCACACAGGTAGCGGCCCTGCGCCTCGTCCCAGCGCACGGCGACACAGGCGCCGCGTCGGCGCCGCGACAGCAGCATGCCCAGCGGACAGGGCTCCAGCAGGCAGCACATGCCGCAGCCGTTGCAGGGTGCACCATGCGCAGGCTTGGCCGGCGCGCGCGGATGCACGTGCACGACCTGCCAGTCGGCTTGCTCGGAGGATTCGGAACGGGGCATGACGCGATGATGCCGCGTCCACCCGCTGCGGTCACTGCGGCTTGGCCAGCCCCAGCTTCTCGATCACGACCTTCTCGCGCGCCACCGTGTCCTGCGCGAACTTGGTGTAGTCGGCCGTGCTCTTGTAATCGGGCAGCATGTCGTACTTGGCCAGCGTGGCCACGTAGCTGGGCTCTTCCATGGCCTTCTTGAAGGCATCGTGCAGGCGCTTGACGACCTCCGGCGGCGTGCCCTTGGGCGCACCGATGCCGAAGGGCGAGTTCTGCACGATGTCGTAGCCCAGCTCCTTGAGCGTGGGCGCATCGGGGAACTTGGGCAGGCGCTTTTCGCCCCAGGTGTTGAGCACGCGCAGCTTGCCGGCCTCGACCTGCGGCGCAAAGCCCGTGGAATCCACCGCCGCCATGAGCTGGCCGCTGACCACGGCCAGCATGAGGTCGGCACTGCCCTTGTAGGGCACGTGCTGCAGTTCGATGCCCGCCTGCTGGGCCAGGATCTCGGTCGTCAGGTGCGGGCTGGTCAGCGTACCGGTGGAGCCGTAGGTCAGCTTGCCCGGATTGGCCTTGGCGTAGGCCACGAAGTCGGCCCAGGTCTTGAACGGGCTGTTGGTCGGCACCACGACGCCGAAGGCGTAGCCCGTGACGTTGATCACGTAGCTGATGTCCTTGATCGGGTCCCAGTTGATCTTGGTGGTGTAGCCCAGCCGGAACACGCCCAGCGGGATCTGCGCGATGGTGTAGCCGTCGGGCTGCGATGTCTGCAGCGCCTGTGCGGGCAGCGTGCCGCCGGCGCCGGGCTTGTTCTCGATGATGACGGGGTGGCCCAGCACCTTGGCCGCGTTGTCGGCCAGCGAGCGCATGGTGATGTCGGTCGGGCCACCGGCCGGGAAGGCGATGACCAGCTTGATCGGCTTTTCGGGGAAGTTCTTCCAGGCCTGGGCCTGGGCGGTGACGGGGGCCACGAGCGTGGTCAGCGAGGCGAGCGCGGCGGCGCCCAAGAGGGAACGGCGGAACATGGAGATGTCTCTCATCGTGGCAGGGTGCAAAGCGGGCCATTCAACACGACATGCGGCCCGCGCGCATCGGTGATGTCCCGGGGCGCGGGCTGCCTATCATGCTGCGGCCCGCTGCCCCCGCACGCGCAGGAACAGGAGACCCGATGGCAGAGCCCCGCTTTTCCGAACTGATCGCCGGCTACAGCTTCTTCGAGGGCCCGCGCTGGCACGACGGCCGGCTCTGGCTGTCTGACTTCTACACGCAGCAGGTCATCGCGGTCGGACTGGACGGCCGTGCCGAGACCATCGCCCAGGTGCCGCAGCAGCCCTCGGGCCTGGGTTGGCTGGCGGACGGCCGGCTGCTGGTGGTCTCCATGCGCGACCGCCGCGTGCTGCGGCGCGAAGTCGATGGCCAGCTCGTGCAGCATGCCGACCTGTCGGCCGTGGCCGGCGGCCATGCCAACGACATGGTGGTCGATGGCCAGGGCCGCGCCTACGTGGGCAACTTCGGCTTCGACCTCATGGGCGGCGGCACACCGGCACTGGCCCGG
>CAJYRH010000215.1 GCA_913776795.1 uncultured Pseudorhodoferax sp.
GTCGTGAAGGCCTTGGTGGAGGCCACGCCGACCTCCACGCCCGCGCGTGTGATGTAGGCGAGCTTGCATTCGCGCACCATGGCGCTGGTGGCCACGTTGCACACCGTGAGCGTGTGCTCCATGCCCAGGCCTTGCGCATGGCGCAAGGCGGCCAGCGTGTCGGCCGTCTCGCCGCTCTGGCTGATGGTGACGACCAACGTGCGCGGGTCGGGCACGGAGTCGCGGTAGCGGTACTCGCTGGCGATCTCGACCTGGGTCGGGATCTTCGCGATGCCTTCCAGCCAGTACTTGGCCGTGCAGCCGCTGTAGTAGCTGGTGCCGCAGGCCAGGATCAGCACGCGGTCGATCTGCTGGAACACGCGGTGCGCGCTGGCGCTCACGCCTTCCTCGTCGGGCTGGCCGTCGAAGAGTTCGGGCGCCACGCCCACCAGGCCTTCGAGCGTATCTGCGATGGCGCGCGGCTGCTCGAAGATTTCCTTCTGCATGTAGTGGCGGTAGGGGCCCAGCTCGGCCGCACCGCTGTGTGCCTGCACGGTTTTGACAGGACGCGTGACGCTCTTGTGCGCCTTGTCGACGATCCAGTACCGGCCCAGCTGCACGTCGACCACGTCACCCTCGGCCAGGTAGACGATCTGGTCGGTCACGCCGGCCAGGGCCATGGCGTCGCTGGCCAGGAAGTGCTCGCCGCCCTCCTTGCCCACGCCCAGGATCAGCGGCGAGCCGGCGCGCGCGCCAACCACGCGGTGCGGCTCGTCGCGGACGAAGATGGCGATGGCGTAGGCACCGCGCAGCTGGCGCACCGCGGCCTTGACGGCCTCGAACAGGTCGCCGTCGTACAGACTGTCGACCAGGTGGGCGATGACCTCGGTGTCGGTCTGGCTGTGGAACGCGTAGCCCCTGGCCTTGAGCGCGACGCGCAGCTCGTCATGGTTTTCGATGATGCCGTTGTGCACCAGCGCGATGCGGCCTGGCCGCTCAGCCGCATCTGCGCCGGCCCCGTGGCTGAAGTGCGGATGGGCGTTGTGCACGGCCGGCGCACCATGGGTGGCCCAGCGCGTGTGGGCGATGCCGGTGCCGCCTTCGATGTGCTCGGCCTGCACCTGGGCCATGAGTTCGGCCACACGGGCCGTGCTGCGGGCGCGCTGCAGTCCACCGCCTTCCACCGCACCGAGGCTGGCCGCGTGGATGGCTACACCGCAGCTGTCATAACCGCGGTATTCCAGGCGCTGCAGGCCCTGCACGAGGATGGGGACGATGTTGCGCCTGGACACTGCGCCGACGATGCCGCACATGGGGTTCTCCGTTGATGAGCCGGCGCGCATCCTAGGCCAATGCACCCGACTTTAAACTTCAAATTTTTCAAATTTTCATAATATTATTTCTTAATTTCGCCATAGTGAATGGAAATTGCAAAGTGGGATATTGAAGTGGAATATTTCGACCTGGATGCGATCGATTTGCGCATTCTTGACCAGTTGCAGCGCGATGCGTCGATGAGCAATCTCGCGCTGGCCGAGCTGGTGCATGTATCGCCACCGACTTGCCTGCGCCGTGTCAGGCGGCTGGTGGAATCGGGTCTGGTTGAGCGCCAGGTGGCCATCCTCTCGACAGACCTTCTGTCACCCTTGCTGGGCCACGGTCTGACGGCATTGGTGGAGATCACGCTGGACCGACAGGACGCCGGACACTTGGCCGCCTTCGAGCAGCGCGTGGTGGCCGACGATGCTGTGCAGCAGTGCTACCGCGTCTCGCCAGGCCCGGATTTCTGTCTGGTCGTCCAGGCACGCGACATGCCGGACTACCTGGCGCTGGCCGAGCGCCTGTTCACGGCCGATGCCAATGTCCGCAACGTGAAGGCGTTCTTCAGCCTCAAGCGGGCGAAATTCCAGCCCCTGCTGCGGTTGCCTGCGGCAACGTGAGCAGGACCGTGCAACCCAGCCCGGGTGCGCCTTCGGCATGCACCCTGCCACCGTGTCGGCGCACGACCTGCTGCACAAGCGCCAGACCGGTGCCCAGCCCCTCGAAGCGCGCGCCGTGCAGGCGTGCGAACGGCTGGAACAGCCGCGCAGCCTGGGCCGACGGGAAGCCCGCACCGTTGTCACGCACGCGCAGCTGCACCCAGCCATCGGGCAGCACGGCGCCGTCGATCTCGATGCACGGCGCGGCCGCCGTCCGCGTGAACTTCAGCGCATTGGCCAACAGCGCCGCCAGCGCCTGGCGCAGCTGGGAGGCGTCGCCCGGTACAGGCGGAAGGCCAGGCGCGATCTCCCAGCGCACACCGCGCGCGCGGTCGGACGGCGGCACGCTGGCCTCGGCCGTGCGGCGGGCCTCGGCGACCAGCAGCGTGCCGTCGATCACGCACGGCTGCAGCGGCACACCCGACAGACGCACCAGTGCCACCACGGCGTCCAGCATGTCGCCGAGCAGCCGTGAGGAGCGGTCGATCTGGGCCAGTGCGGGCGCCATGTCCTCCCCGGCCGCCGCCATCTCGCGCAGCACCTCGCCATAGGCCAAGACGTGGCGCAGCGGCGCCCGCAGGTCGTGGCCGACCATGCGCGCCAGGTCTTCGGCATCGGCGCGGGCGGCGCCGAGCTGCGCGCGCAGCGCCTGCAGTTCGTCGGTGGCGTCCGGGCTCACTTGGCCTTCTTCGCAGGGCGCTTCCAGTCGGCAATGCTGGTCTGGCGGCCGCGCGCCACCGTCAGCGCGCCGGCCGGCGCATTCTTGGTGATGGTGGAGCCGCCGCCCACGGTACCGCCGGCGCCGATGGTGATGGGCGCGACCAGCACGCAGTTGCTGCCCACGTGCACGTCGTCCTCGATCACGGTGCGGTGCTTGTTGGCGCCGTCGTAGTTGGCGGTGATGCTGCCGGCGCCGTAGTTCACGCGCTCGCCCACGGTGGCGTCGCCCAGGTAGGCCAGGTGGTTGGCCTTCGCGCCCTTGGCCAGGGTCGAGTTCTTGACCTCCACGAAGTTGCCGATGTGCACCTCCTCGCCCAGCTTGGCGCCTGGCCGCAGCCGCGCGTAGGGACCGACGAGGGCCCCGGCGCCCACCTGCACCAGGCCCCCGGCGTCCGCCCCGCCTTCAAGGTGGCAGAACGCGTGGACGACGGCGCCCGCGGCAATCTGCGCATTGGCGATCACGCAGTGCGGGCCGATGCGCACGCCTTCGCCCAGCGATACCTTTCCCTCGAAGACGCAGCCGACGTCGATCTCCACGTCGCCCGCGCATTCGAGCCGGCCCCGCACGTCCAGGCGTGCCGGATCGGCCAGCCGCACGCCCTGCTCCATGAGCCGCCGCGCGTTGCGCAGCTGGTAGGCACGCTCGAGCTCGGCCAGTTGCACGGGGCTGTTGACACCGTCGACCTGAATGCGGTCGGCGGTCTTGCTGGCCACCACGGCCACTCCGTCCGCGACTGCCATCTGCACGATGTCAGTCAGGTAGTACTCGCCCTGGACGTTGTCGTTGGTCAGCCGCGACAGCCAGCGCTTGAGCTGCGCCGTGGGCACGGCCATCACGCCGGTGTAGATCTCGCGGATGGCGCGCTGCTCGGCCGTGGCGTCCTTGTGCTCGACGATGCGCTGAATTGCCTCGCCGCGGCGCACGATGCGGCCATAGCCCGCGGGGTCGGGCATGTCCACCGTCAGCAACGCCAGGCGTTCCCCGCCACAGACGGACAGCAGGGCGGCCAGCGTGTCGGCCGTGATCAGCGGAACGTCACCATTGAGGATCAGAGTGGTGCCGTCGTCGGGCAGCAGCGGAACGGCCTGTTGTACGGCGTGGCCCGTCCCCAATTGCGGCTCCTGTCTGACGCAGCGCAGCGCCACAGCGCCATCGGCGCGCGCTCCCTCTTGGACGAAACTCTCAACCGCTTCAGCGCCATGGCCGGTGACGACAATGGTGCGACGGGGCACCAATTGCGCCGCGGTGTCCAGCACGTGCCCCAACAGGGCACGGCCGGCCAGACGGTGCAACACTTTGGGGATGCTGCTCTTCATCCGCGTGCCTTTGCCCGCGGCCATGACCACCACATCGACGGATGCCATGCACTACCTCGCTTTGACTGGTTCGTTTGCCGCGCGGATTATCGTGCTGGCTCTGGCCTGCCTGATGGCCGCGTGCGGTTCGGTACGCCTGGCCTACAACAACGTGCCGTCGTTCGGAACGTGGTGGCTGAACGGCTACCTGGACTTCGACGATTCACAGTCTGCGCGGCTGCGCGAAGATCTCGCCGGGCTGCAGCAATGGCACCGCAGCACGCAGTTGCCCGAGATGGCCGGACTGCTGCAGCGCGCTCAAGCGCTGGCCGCCCAGGAGCACATCGCGGCAGCGCAGGCCTGCGCGCTGGTGGACGATGTGCAGCGACAGCTCGCAGACATTGGCGCCCACTCTGAAGCCGGCGCTGCGCAACTCGTGCGCAGCTTGACGCCAGCGCAGTTGCAGCACCTGGAACGCAAGTACACCAAGACGAACGAGGAGTTCCGAAAGGAGTGGCTTGACCTGAGTCCTGACAAGCTGCACGAGAAACGCTATGACAAGACCTTGGACCGCGCAGAGCACTTCTATGGCCGGCTCAACGCCGACCAGCGTGCCCTGCTGCGGCGCCAGGTCGATGCCTCCACCTACGATCCACGCAAGCTGCAGGCCGAACGTATCCGGCGCCAGCAAGACACACTGCAGACGCTGCGTGGCCTTGCCGGCGAGCAGGCGCCTCCCGAACAGGCCGAACGTGCGCTGCGCGGCCTCTTCGCGCGCTACCGCCAGTCACCGCAGGCCGATTACCGGGCCTACGCCCAGCGTCAGATCGAAGAAGGTTGCGAGGGGCTGGCGCTCCTGCACGACACCACCACGCCAGCCCAGCGCGATAGCGCGGTCAAGCGTCTGCAGGCCTACGAGAAGGATTTCCGCTCGCTGGCGTCGCAGCGCTGACTGGTCAGCGCTTGGCCAGGCGCAGGTCGGGGCGCCTGCGCGGCAACTCGCCGCGCAGGCGGCTGCGCTCGAGATAGGCATGCAAGGTGTGCTGTGCGTCAACCGCATGCCAGCCGTCGGCCTGCTGCGACGGCGGTTGGAACTCACGGGTTCCGTTGTCCTGCTGCTGCTGGCGGCTGTCGGGCGGCAGGCTGCGGTGCTGCAGGCCACCTGAAACGGAATCACGAAAATCCTGGTGCATGGCGAACGATCCTGGGGCGGACGCGCCCAAGAACAGGGCGCAGCGTGGAATACGCCCCAGCTTAGGGCGCAGCCACGTACAGGCCCGTCGGCCACGGCTTGTTACACCCGTCAGCGCCGTCCTACGTCGTCATAGAAGAGGCAGCTTGTCCAGCGGCTGCGCTGCGTAATCCGCAAGCTGGGTCAGCGCCCTCGGATTGCGCAACACCAGTCGCCCCTCTTCCAGGGTGTGCAGCCCAAGCACCTGCAAGCGGCGCAGCGTGCGGTGCGTGTGGACCAGTGACAGCCCGAGTGCGTCGGCCATGTGTTGCTGTGTCAACGGAAAGGCGCAGCTGTTGTCTTTGTCGACCAGGCCGAGTCGCTGTAGCCGCTTGAACAGGTGGATCAACAGCACCGCCACCCGCTCCACGGCGCTGCGCCGGCCGGTGGTCAGCAGGTTCTCGTCCAGCATCTGTTCCTCGCGTGCGCACAGCCAGGTCAGGTCGTAACCGAGGCGTGGGTGCGCACGGTACAGCTCCCAGAGCCGTTTGCCCTGGAACACGCAGACCGACACCTCGGTCAGTGCCTCCACGCCGTGCGTCGCGCCCTCGGAGAAGCGCTGCTGCAGGCCGAAGAAGTCACCCGGCAGCAGGAAATTCAGGATCTGGCGCCTGCCGTCGCTGAGCGTTTTGTAGCGGAACGCCCACCCGGCGTAGAGCGTGAACAAACGGCCCGCATCGGCCTGCTCGCGGATCAGGGCATGGCCCGCCGGTATCCGCTCGGTCGCACTGCGCAGATCTTCGACGAAGCCCAATTCGCCCGCCGCGAGTTGGTGGAAAGCGCCACTGGCGCGCAGGCCGCAGTGCGCGCAGCGCGGAGGGAGTGGGGGCGGGTCGGGC
>CAJYRH010000216.1 GCA_913776795.1 uncultured Pseudorhodoferax sp.
GCGCCTTCGGCCATGGCGCGCGCCACCGGCTCGCTGACGGCACCGTGGGCAGCGATCAGCGCAGCATCCACGCCCAGCAGCTCGGTCTTGGCGGCGTTGGAGTAGCTCACGAAGCCGCGCTCGAACCAGTCGCTGGAGCCGGCCAGGTCGGTGCAGGCGCCGGCGATCAGGCCGCCCGTGCAGCTCTCGGCCGTGGCGAGCATCAGGCCGCGCGCGCGCAACGCATCGGCCAGGCGCGCCACCAGCGCATCGACGGGTTCGTTCACCACAGCCACCTCCACAAAGCCAGCACCAGCAGCGTGCAGAAGGCCGCCACCAGATCGTCGAACAGGATGCCGAAGCCACCGCGCGCGCCGAAGCCCTTGAACTGACGGTCGGCCCAGGCCACGGGCCCGGGCTTGGCGGCATCGAAGAAGCGGAACAGCGCGAACGCCGCGAGCTGGGCCCAGAACCCGGTCGGCATGACCAGCCACAGCACGAGCCAGAAGGCAACGATCTCGTCCCAGACGATGGCGCCGGGATCGGCCACGCGCAGGTGGCGCGCGCAGATGGTACAGGCCCACCAGCCCAGCGGCAGCGACAGTGCGATGACCCAGCCGATCTGTGCCGCATCGAGATGGCTCTGCATCACCCAATACGCCAGCCAGGCCCACAGCGTCCCGGCCTTCGTGCACGGCGCCACCGGCGAGAGGCCGGAGCCGAAGCCCAGCGCGATCCAATGCGCCGGATGCGACAGCATGAACCGCGCGCCTGGCCGCAGAATCGGCGCGCGCAGCGCCGGGTCGGGCGCGGAGACAGCGGAATCGGTCGTCATGGAAGCAGGCGATGGTAGCCGCGCGTGCCGCCCGGGGTGTTGCGTGCCGCATCCGCCTTTCGCCTTCACACCATGCAAGACACCATCGACCAGCCTTTCGCCCGCATCGCCGACCTGATCGCCCTGCACGCCCAGCGCCAGCCGCAGCACCCGGCCTTCGTGCACAGTGATGAGCGCCTGGACTACGCCACGCTGGACAGGCGCATGGACCAGGTGGCCGTGGCGCTGCAGGACGGCGGCATCCGCCCGGGCGAGGCCATCGCCGTCTGCGCGCCCTCCTCCATCGCCTACGCCACCGTGTTCCTGGGCGCGCTGCGCGCGGGCGTGGTCGTGGCCCCGCTGGCGCCCAGCACCACGCCGCAGGGGCTGGCCCAGATGGTGGACAACGCCGAGGCCCGGCTGCTGTTCCTTGATGCCACGAGCGAGATTGCCGCGGGCGCGCTGAACCCGCCGCGCATCGCGCTGGACGGCGACGCGGCCGTCGGCCAGCCGCTGGCGGACTGGCTGGCACCCGAGGGCCGCAAGCCGCACGCCGCGCCTGTGGGGCCGTCTGCCGCGTTCAACATCATCTATTCCTCGGGCACCACGGGCGCACCCAAGGGCATCGTGCAGTCGCACGGCATGCGCTGGGCCCATGTGCAGCGCGGCCGGCAGTACGACTACAGCCCGCAGACGGTCACGCTGCTGTCCACCCCGCTGTACTCCAACACCACGCTGGTGCTGTTCTTCCCGACGCTGGCCTTCGGCGGCACGGTGCTGCTGATGGCCAAGTTCAATGCGGCCGAGTATTTGAAGCTGGCGGTGCGCCACCGCGTGAGCCACACCATGCTGGTGCCCGTGCAGTACCAGCGACTGCTCGCCCTGCCCGACTTCGACGCGCACGACCTGTCCAGCTTCCGCTTCAAGTTCTGCACCAGCGCACCGTTCTCGCCCGCGCTCAAGGCCGACGTGCTCCAGCGCTGGCCCGGCGGCCTGGTGGAGTTCTACGGCATGACCGAGGGCGGCGGCAGCTGCATCCTCGACGCCCACCTGCACCCCGACAAGTTGCACACCGTGGGCAGGCCGGCCGCCACCAGCGACATCCGCCTGATCGACGATGCCGGCAAGGAGGTGCCCGCGGGAGAGGCCGGCGAGGTGGTGGGCCATTCGGCCGGCATGATGAACGGCTACCACCGCCAGCCCGAGAAAACGCGCGAGGCGGAGTGGTTCGACGCCAGCGGCAAGCGCTTCATCCGCACCGGCGACATCGGCCGGTTCGACGCGGACGGCTTCCTCGTGCTGTTCGACCGCAAGAAGGACATGATCATCTCGGGCGGCTTCAACATCTACCCGAGCGACATGGAAGCCGAGCTGCGCCAGCACCCGGCCGTGCTGGAGAGCGCCGTGGTCGGCGTGCCGTCCGAGGCCTGGGGCGAAACGCCCGTGGCCTTCGTGGTGCTGCGTGCTGGCCAGTCGGTCGGTGCAGGCGAACTCAAGGACTGGGTCAACGCGCGCGTGGGCAAGACGCAGCGGCTGTCCGACCTCGTGCTGACCGAAGAGTTGCCGCGCAGCGCGATCGGCAAGATCCTCAAGCGCGAACTGCGCGACAGCTGGACCGGCAGCACGCGCTGATGCCCGACCGCCTGCGCGAGCAGCACAAGGGCGCGCTGGAACGCGCGATCTTCCTGGAGTTCGCGCAGCGCTGGCGGGCCGACATCGACCTGGCCTCGGTGACCAACGGCAACCCCCACGCGCGCGAGCCCGACATCCTGGCCAAGTCGGTCGAGAGCGACCAGCCGCTGGCGATCGAGCTCGTGCGGCTGACCGAGCAGGACAGCCAGCTGCTGGCGCGCCAGGCACCGCGCCTGCCGCCGGCCAACGCGCCACCGGCCCGGCTGCCGCCCATGGCCAGCGCGGTCGATGCGTTCTCGCGCAAGTTCAAAAAGGCGGAGGCCGGCCTGTACGACGGCGTGCGGGCCTGCGACCTGGAGCTGCTGGCCTGGTCCGACCACCTGGCCACGCCCTGGCACGCGGTGCTGGCCAGCGCCGCAGTCTGGCTGACCCACTACGCCAGCGCCGAGCACTTCGCCGCCGTATGGCTGTGGCGCAGGCCGGAATTTCCGGGCGATCCGGCGCAGGCGGCCTGGGTCTGGTCACGCAGCAGCGGCCTGCGGCGCTTCGGCTGAAGCGCATTGGCCCGTGCAGGCCACGGACTTGCGGCCTGTGCGCGCGGCTGCGGCCGATCTGCGCGATCATCCCGGCGCCACAACAACGACCAAGACCATGGACAGCTTCGACTACGACTTGCTGGTGCTCGGCGGCGGCAGCGGCGGCGTGCGCGCCGCCCGCATGGCCGCCCAGCGCGGCGCCCGCGTGGCCCTGGTGGAGGCCGCTGCACTCGGGGGCACCTGCGTGAACGTGGGCTGCATCCCGAAGAAGCTCTACAGCTATGCGGCCGGCTACGCCGAGGCCTTCGAGGAGGCCGCCGGCTTCGGTTGGACCGTGTCCGGGCCGCGCTTCGACTGGGCCACGCTCAAGGCCAACCGCGCCAAGGAGATCGGCCGGCTCAACGGCATCTACCGCGACCTGCTCAAGGGCGCGGGCGTGGAGGTTGTCGAGGGCTGGGGCGCGCTCGCGGACGCGCACACGCTGCAGGTCGGCACGCGCCGGCTCACCGGTCGCAACATCCTGCTCGCCGTGGGCGGCACACCGTTCATGCCCGACATCGCCGGCCGCGAGCTTGCATCGACTTCCGACCAGATGTTCGACCTCGACCCGTTCCCCCGGCGGCTGGTCGTGGTGGGCGGCGGCTACATCGCCTGCGAGTTCGCCTCCATCTTCCGCGGGCTGGGCGCCGAGGTCACGCAGCTGCAGCGCGGCGGGCGCATCCTGACCTCGTTTGACCAGGACATCAGCCGCTTCCTGGCGTCCGAGATGGGCAAGACCGGCATCGACCTGCGCCTGAACGCCCAGGTCGAGCGCATCGCCCGCACGCCCAAGGGCCTGCACCTCACGCTGGCCGGTGGCGATCTGCTGGACGCCGATGCCGTGCTGTTCGCCACCGGCAGGCGCCCGAACACCGCCAACATCGGCCTGGAGGCGGCCGGCGTGCGGCTGGACGCGCAGGGCAGCGTGGTGGTGGACGCGCATTACCGCAGCAGCGTGCCGTCCGTCTTCGCGCTGGGCGACGTGTCCACCGAGATGCAGCTGACGCCCGTGGCCACGGCCGAGGCCATGGCGCTGGTGGACCACCTGCTGGGGCCGGCGCCCGGCAAGGCCGCGCGCACGGTGTCCTACGAGTACATCCCGACCGCTGTCTTCACGCACCCGCCCGTGGGCACCGTGGGCTACACCGAAGAGGCCGCGCGCGCAAAGTTCGGCCGCGTCACCGTGTTCCGGACCGAGTTCAAGCCGCTCAGGCACACGCTGTCCGGACGCGGCGAGCGCACGCTCATGAAGCTGGTGGTCGACGCGGCCAGCGACCGCGTGGTCGGCCTGCACATGGTGGGCGCGGACGCCGGCGAAATCGTCCAGGGCTTCGCCGTGGCCCTGCGCGCAGGGGCCACCAAGGCGGTGTTCGACGGCACCATCGGCATCCATCCGACAGCCGCCGAGGAATTCGTGACTCTGCGGGAACCCGCTCCCGAATAGCCGCCACCGGTGCACTGCACAATGGTGCATGCCCTATCTGCCGCCCTTCATCGCCCCGACGCTCTACACCTACCCTGCCGCCGCGCTGGCGCAGGTGCAGCGGATCTACGCGCAGCAGATCGAGCATTTGCGCGAGGCCATGGCGCGCTTCGTGGCCGGCGAGACGCTGCCGGGCCATGTGCGGGCCTGCTACCCCTTCGTGCGTGTGCACACCGAGACGCTGTCGCGCGCCAAGGTCGAGGACGAGCTCGACCGCCTGGCCTACGGCTTTGTGGCCGGCGCCGGCCGCTTCGAGACCACGCTGACCCGCCCCGACCTGTACGGAAAATACTACCTGGAGCAGTTCCGCCTGCTGCTGCAGAACCACCAGGTGCCGCTGGAGGTGGGCATCAGCAACCAGCCCATCCCGGTGCACTTCTCGTTCGCCGAGAACGACCATGTGGAGGGCAGCATGAGCGCCGCGCGCCGCGGCCTCATGCGCGACGTGTTCGACCTGCCCGACCTGGCGGCCATGGACGACGGCATCGCCAACGGCACCTACAACCCGCGTCCCGGCGAGCCGCAGCCGCTGTCGCTGTTCACGGCGCCGCGCGTGGACTATTCGCTGCACCGGCTGCGCCACTACACCGGCACGGCGCCGGACTGGTTCCAGAACTTCGTGCTGTTCACCAACTACCAGTTCTACATCGACGAGTTCGTGCGCATGGGCCACGAGGCCATGGCCGACGAGAACAGCG
>CAJYRH010000217.1 GCA_913776795.1 uncultured Pseudorhodoferax sp.
TGCTGCAGCGAGCCGAGGCGGGTGGCGATCCGCGCGTGGTGGTGACCTTTCCGGTCGAGCTGCCGGCGGGCACCAGTGCAGACGAGGTGTCGCAGTGGCTGGCCGCAAGCGGCTTCACGCGCGTGCAGGCCGAGCGCGAAGTGGCCACGCCGACGGGGCCGCGCAAGCTGCTGGACGTGGTGGCCGACCGCTTCCGGCTGTCGACCACCGAGCAGGCCCGCGCGGTCGAGGCGATCGAGGTGGCGCTCAAGCGCGGCGCCGGCCGCATGACGGTCTACGCCTTGCCCGCGACGCCCGATGGCGCGGGCGACGACGGCGAGCAGGCCGCGCCCGAACTCTGGCGCTTCTCGACCGGGCTGCACTGCCCCGAGAGCGACATCCGCTATGCGGAGCCGATCCCGTCGATGTTCTCGTTCAACTCGGCCGTGGGGGCTTGCGACACCTGTCGCGGCTTCGGGCGGGTGATCGGCGTGGACCTGGGGCTGGTGATTCCGAACGACAAGCTCACGCTGCGCGCGGGCGCCATCAAGACCATCCAGACCCCCGCGTGGAAGGAGGCGCAGGACGACCTCATGCGCCATGCCGAGGCCGCCGGCATTCCGCGCGACACCCCCTGGTACAAGCTCACCGACGAGCAGAAGGCCTGGGTGGTCGAAGGCTCGCCGCACTGGAACGGCAAGTGGAACCAGCAGTGGTATGGCGTGCGCCGCTTCTTCGAATACCTGGAGAGCAAGGCCTACAAGATGCACATCCGCGTGCTCTTGTCCAAGTACCGCAGCTACACGCCATGCCCCACCTGCGCGGGCGCGCGGCTCAAGCTCGAATCGCTGCTCTGGCGCCTGGGCAGCAAGGAAGATGCGGACGCGGTGCTCGCGCCCGAGCGACGCTTCATGCCGGTGGGCGTGGACTGGTCGCGTGCGCAGCTGGAAGCGTTGCCGGGGCTGTGCCTGCACGACCTGATGCTGCTGCCGATCGAGCGGCTGCGCCGTCTTTTCGATCGCATGGCAACGGCCGAGTCGCGCCAACTGGCCGCCGCGCATTCGCGCCAGGCCGTCAACGAGGCCGACCTGCAGGCGCTCAAGCTGCTGTTCGAAGAGATCACCACGCGCCTGCGCTACCTGCATGACGTGGGCATCGGCTACCTGACGCTCGACCGCCAGAGCCGCACGCTCAGCGGCGGCGAGGTGCAGCGCATCAACCTGACGACGGCGCTCGGCACCTCGCTGGTCAACACGCTCTTCGTGCTCGACGAGCCGAGCATCGGCCTGCATCCGCGCGACATGAACCGCATCACCGAGGCCATGCTGCGCTTGCGGGACGCGGGCAACACGCTGGTGGTGGTCGAGCACGACCCGGCGGTGATGTTCGCGGCCGACCGCATGATCGACATGGGCCCCGGCCCCGGTGCGCGCGGCGGCAGCATCGTGTTCGACGGCAGCACCGCGCAACTGCGCCAGGCCGACACGCTCACGGGTCAGTACCTGGGCGGGCGCAAGCAGATCGGCATCGGCCAGCGCCGCGCGGTCGGCGACAACACGCCGCGCCTGATCCTCGAAGGCGCGCGCGAGCACAACCTGCGCGACGTGACCGTCGACATCCCGCTGCAGCGCCTGGTCTGCGTGACCGGGGTCAGCGGCTCGGGCAAGTCCACGCTGATCCAGGACGTGCTGGCGCCAGCGCTGGTGCGCCATTTCGGCCGCGCCACCGAGTCGCCCGGCCTGCACGACCGCCTGCTCGGCGCCGACCACCTGGCCGACGTGGTCTACGTGGACCAGTCGCCCATCGGCAAGACTGCGCGCTCCAACCCGGCCAGCTACGTGGGCGCCTGGGATGCGATACGCGCGCTGTTCGCCGACGCGCCGCTGGCGCGCCAGCGCGGCTACACGGCGTCCAAGTTCAGCTTCAACAGCGGCGACGGTCGTTGCCCGACCTGCGGTGGCTCGGGCTTTGAGCATGTGGAGATGCAGTTCCTGTCGGACGTCTACCTGCGCTGCCCGGACTGTGACGGCAAGCGTTACCGGGCGGAGATCCTCGAGGTGCACATCGAGCGCCGCGACGCGGCCGCTGCCCGTCGCCGGCCCTTCAGCGTGGCCGACGTGCTGGAATTGACCGTCAGCGAGGCCGTGCAGGTGTTCGAGCACGATCGGGAGGTCGTGCGCGCGCTGCAGCCCATCCTGGACGTGGGACTGGAATACGTGAAGCTGGGCCAGCCCGTGCCCACGCTGTCGGGCGGTGAATCGCAGCGGCTCAAGCTGGCAGGCTTCCTGGCCGAGGCCGCGAAGAACGCCGCGCCCTCGCGGCAGAACCTTGCGCGCAAGGGCACGCTGTTCCTGTTCGACGAGCCAACCACGGGCCTGCACTTCGACGACATCGCCAAGCTCATGCGCGCGCTGCGCAAGCTGCTCGACGCCGGCCACTCGCTGGTCGTGATCGAGCACAACCTGGACGTGATCCGCGCCAGCGACTGGCTCATCGACATGGGCCCCGAGGGCGGCGACGGCGGCGGCCTGGTGGTGGCCACGGGGACGCCCGAGCAGGTGCGCGCACACGCCACCTCGCACACCGGCGCCGCGCTGCGCGAGTACGAGGCCGCGATGGAACCCGGCCAGCCGCTACTGGCCGCCGAGCCGGCAGCGCGCTACGCCGCGCCGCCCAGCGAAGCCATCGAAATCGTCAACGCCAAGGAGCACAACCTCAAGTCGCTGTCGGTGCAGATCCCGCGCGGCAGCTTCAACGTGGTCACGGGCGTCAGCGGCTCGGGCAAGTCCACGCTGGCCTTCGACATCCTGTTCAACGAAGGCCAGCGCCGCTACCTCGAATCGCTGAACGCCTATGCGCGCAGCATCGTGCAGCCGGCCGGCCGGCCCGAGGTCGACGCGGTCTACGGCATCCCGCCGACAGTGGCGATCGAGCAGCGCCTGTCGCGCGGCGGCCGCAAGTCCACCGTGGGGACCACCACCGAGGTCTGGCACTTCCTGCGCCTGCTCTACGTCAAGCTCGGCATCCAGCACTGCGTGAAGGACGGCGCGCCCGTGCAGCCGCAGACGCCCGACAGCATCGCGGCCCAGCTGCTGCGCCAGTTCCGCGACCAGCACGTGGGCCTGCTTGCGCCGCTGGTCGTCAACCGCAAGGGCGTCTACACCGAGCTGGCCGACTGGGCGCGCCCGCGCGGCTACACGCACCTGCGCGTGGACGGCAACTTCCTGCCGACCACGGGCTTCCCGCGCATCGACCGCTTCAAAGAGCACACCATCGAGTTGCCCGTGGCCAGCCTGGACGTGACGCCCGCCAACGAAGGCCGGCTGCGCGAGGCCCTGGCCCAGGCGCTCGAGCATGGCAAGGGCGTGGTCCATGTGCTGAGCCAGCTCGATGGTCTGCGCACGGCCATGGCCGACGGCCAGCCCACGGCCCACATCGGCCAACTGCTGGTGTTTTCGGCCAAGCGCGCCTGCCCGGTCTGCGCGACCTCGTACGCCGAGCTCGATCCGCGCCTATTCTCCTACAACAGCAAGCACGGCTGGTGCCCCGACTGCGTGGGCACGGGCGTCAAGCTGACCAAGGAGCAGCGTGCCGTCTACGACGATTCCGTGCGTGATGACGACAACAAGGGCCGCGAGCAGACCTTCGCCGAACCCGAGGCCGAGGACGTGGGCGAACAGACCTGCCCCAGCTGCGCAGGCACGCGGCTCAACCCCACGGCGCGCGCCGTGCGCTTCGACGGCCGCGCGATCTCCGACATCGCGCGCATGTCGGTGCGCGACGTGCGCAGCTGGGTCCAGGCGCTGCTGGCCGCCGGCCGCCTGTCAACGCGCGAGGCCGACATCGCGCGCGACCTGCTGCCCGAGATCGCGAGCCGGCTGGAGTTTCTTGAAGAGGTCGGCCTGGGCTACCTCACGCTGGACCGCGGCGCACCCACGCTGTCGGGCGGCGAGGCCCAGCGCATCCGGCTGGCCGCACAGCTGGGCAGCAACCTGCAGGGCGTCTGCTACATCCTGGACGAGCCGACCATCGGCCTGCATGCGCGCGACAACCACATCCTGCTCAACGCACTGCACAAGCTCGGCGACAAGGGCAACACGCTGGTGGTCGTCGAGCACGACGAGGACACCATCCGCCGCGCCGACCACCTGATCGACATCGGCCCCGGCGCCGGAAAGCGCGGCGGCCGCCTCGTGGCCCAGGGCAATGCGCAGGACCTGGCGCAGACCGAGGAATCGGTCACCGGCCGCTACCTGCGCGATGCCATGCGCCATCCGCTCAAGGCCCGCCGGGACACTGCGCCCGGCACCAGCTGGCTCTCGGTGCGCGGCGCGCGTGAGCACAACCTGCAGAACGTCGATGCCGAGGTGCCGCTCAAGCGCCTGGTAGTCGTGACCGGCGTCAGTGGCTCGGGCAAGTCCACGCTCGCGCGCGACGTGCTGCTGTCCAACGTGCAGACCGTGGTGGCGCAGAAGTCCACCCAGGCGGGCCTGGCTGCGCTCACGCTGCACGGCGCGACATGGACCGGCTGCGACGAGGTGCGCGGCTACGAGCAGATCGACCGCGTTCTCGAAGTGGACCAGACGCCCATCGGCAAGACCCCGCGCAGCTGCCCGGCCACCTACATCGGCTTCTGGGACACCATCCGCAAGCTGTTCGCCGAGACGCTGGAGGCCAAGGCGCGCGGCTACGGCCCGGGCCGCTTCTCGTTCAACACCGGCGAGGGCCGCTGCCCGAGCTGCGAAGGCC
>CAJYRH010000218.1 GCA_913776795.1 uncultured Pseudorhodoferax sp.
CCCGGCCGTGCAGCGGCGCATCCAGCGCCTGCGCGAGGCCGGCGTGGTCCGCGCCGAGGTGGCCGTGCCCGATGCCGCCGAAGTGGAGCGCCCCCGCACGCTGCTGGCGCAAGTGCACGTGCACGACGAGCGCCCGCGGCACGCCGCCGTCCTGCAGGCACGCGTCGCGGCCGAACCCGACGTGCAGCCGTGCTATGCGGTCATGGGCGGGGCCAACCACCTGCTGGTCGTCACCGTGCCGACGACGGCCGACCACGACGCACTGGCCGACCGGCTGCTGCGCGGCGACGAGAACGTGCGGCGCTTTCGCACCTCGGTGGCGCTGGGCTGCCTCAAGCTCGGGCTGCAGGTGCCCGTTCAAGGCGGGTTGATCAGGCCGGCAGGCAGTTCGGCAGCGCGAACGGCGCCGGGCCCGGCCGGCGGCTGTGCTCGGCCCACTCGGCCACGCGCTCGGCCGACATGGGCTTGGCGAACAGGTAGCCCTGCAGGTCGTCGCAATGCAAACGCGTCAGCACGTCCTGCTGTGCCACGGTCTCCACGCCCTCGGCCACCACCTTGAGGCCCAGCGCATGGGCCAGCCGGATCACGGCCTCGACGATGGCGCGCGCATCGGCACTGCCCTCCAGGTCCTGGACGAAGGAGCGGTCGATCTTGAGCTCGCCCACCTGCAGCCGGCGCAGGTAGGAGAGGCTGGAATAGCCCGTTCCGAAATCGTCGATCGACAGGTGCACGCCGATGCCGCTCAAGGCCTCGAAGGCGGCGAAGCTGCCTTCGGCATCCTGCATGGCGACCGACTCGGTGATCTCGAAGGTCAGCTGCGCAGGATCGATGCCTGCCCGCGCGATCGTGGCCGCCACGCGCCGGGCGAAATCGTCCTGGCGCAACTGGTGCACCGACAGGTTGATCGCCACGCGCAGCCACAGGCCCTGCTTCTGCCAGGCTGCGACCTGGCGGCAGGCCTCCTCGATGACCCAATTGCCCAGCGCGGAAACCAGACCGAAGCGCTCTGCCACGGGGATGAACAGCGCCGGCCCCAGCATGCCTCGCGTGGGATGCTGCCAGCGCACCAGCGCTTCGACGCCGGTGATGACCTCGCGCCCGGCGCTGACCTTGGGCTGGTAGTGCAGCACCAGCTCGCCGCGCCCGATGGCCAGGCGCAGGTCGCGCTGCAGCTCGAGCTGCTCGCGCACGCCGGCGTTCATGTGCGCCTCGAAGAACGCGTACGACGCACCGCCGGCACGCTTGGCCGCATACATCGCCGCGTCGGCGTGGGCCATGAGTTCGGCTTCCGGACCATCGGAGGGGAACATTGCGATGCCGACCGAACAGGACAGCCGCATGTCGTGCCCGCCCAGCTCCATCGGCGCGCTGACCACGTCGATCAGCCGCTGTGCGACCTGTGCGACGCTGGCCGAGTCGCCGGCGGCTTCGAGCAGCAGCACGAACTCGTCACCGCCCACACGCGCCACCGTGTCCGAGGCGCGCAGCCCGAACGACAAGCGGCGGCCCACCTCCTGCAGCACAGCGTCGCCGACCCGGTGGCCGAAGGAGTCGTTGACGGGCTTGAAGCCATCCAGATCGATGAACAGCAGAGCGAGCTGGGTCCGGTCGCGCCGGCAGCGTTCCACGGCCGAGGCCACGCGCTCGTCGAACAGCAGCCGGTTGGGCAGGCCGGTCAGCGCGTCGCGAAAGGCGATCTGCTGCAGCTCGGCATTGGCGGCCTTCAGCGACATCGCCAGCCGCTCGTTCCTGGCCTGGATGCGCGCATCCAGCAGCGAGGTGAACATGGCCATGCTCAGCAGCAGTGCGGCAGCCACCGTGACAATCACGCCCAGGCTCTCGCCGTGCAGTGCGCCGTCGGTCAGGCACCGGCTTGCCGCCGAGAACTCTGCAGCGGCCATGCCCGTGTAGTGCATGCCGCTGATGGCCGCGCCCATGACCAGGGCCGCCAGCACCTGGCGGTTGCGCGCGGCCACGCCGCGGTAGCCGCGCAGTGCGAAGAAGATCACAAGAGCGACGGCCGACGCGACGACGGCGATGGCGGCCGAGGCCAGCACCAGCAGCCAATTCCACTGGATGCCGGGTGTCACATCCAGCGAGGCCATGCCCAGGTAATGCATGGCACAGATGCCGGCCCCCATGGCCAGTGCCCCGCGCACCAGCCGCGCCAGGTTCAGTGTGGGCAGACTGGCCGTGTGCAGCGCCACGCTGGAGACGAGCACCGCCGCCACCCAGGACAGTGCGGTGACGGCGTGGCCGTAGCCCACCTCGAACGGCAGCGTGGCGGCCAGCATGCCGACGAAGTGCATGGACCAGATGCCGGTGCCCAGCGCGAGCGAGCCCCCGACACGCCATGCGCGTGCGATGGTGGGGTCGGTGGTCCGCACGCGCTGCGCCAGGTCGAGCGCGACGAACGACGCGTAGCTGGCGATCAGGAACGAGAGCGCGACGACCCAGTGGTTGTAGCTGACCTCGGCGAAGGCTGGTGTCATGGGGATGGAGGAATGGGCCGCGCGGCTTGCACAGGAAGGTTCGGAGCCGCTGCGGTGCCAATTTTCCTGTCGGCCACACACAAGACTGTTGCGCAACCTTGTCAGGAATTCCCTTCGAACCGGGCGTGGCCCAGAATGCACCATTTCCGTGTCACCGGCCTGCTTGTTTAGACTGCGCCGACGTTCGTCAGCAGCCAAGGAGACGTGCCCATGGACCACCTGATCGACCAGCTTTCCGTCACGGTCACCTCGGCGCGCACGCTGGAGGATCTGACGCGGCCGATGCTGGAGATGCTGGAGTCGGTGACCGGCATGGAGTCGACCTACCTCACCAGGGTGGACCTGCAGAAGAGCGTGCAGGAGGTCCTGTACGCCCGCAACACCGGCACGATGGAGATTCCCGAAGGCCTGGCCGTGCCTTGGGACGACACCCTGTGCAAGCGTGCTCTGGACGAGGACCAGCTCTTCGCCAACGACGTGGAGCGGCGCTGGGCAGACTGCGCCGCGACCCGCGCGTTCGGCATCCGGACCTACCTGAGCACGCCGGTGCGCTCGGTCGGCGGCGCGCTGTATGGCACGCTGTGCGCCGCGAGCTCGGCACGGCAGGAACTGACGGCCCCAGCGCAGCGCATGCTTGCGCTGTTTTCGACGCTCATCGCACAGCAGCTGGAACGCGAGGAACTGCTGCAAAAGCTCCTGCATGCCAATGCCCGCCTCACCGCGCTGGCCACCACCGACCCGCTGACCCAGTTGGCCAACCGGCGTGCGCTCAGGCAGGAACTCGAACGCCTGCTGGCGCTGGGGGTGCGCCAGGGCCGGCCGGTGCTGGTCGCGTTCGTCGATCTGGATGGCTTCAAGGCCATCAACGACACCCACGGCCACGACGCGGGCGACCAGTTCCTCGTGGCGCTCGCAGACCGGCTGCGCTCGGCAGCGCGCAAGGAAGACGTGGCCGCGCGTTGGGGCGGCGACGAGTTCGTCGTCATCGGCCTGGGACCGGAACGGCTGGAGGAACTGCCGGCCGCGAGCGAGGCCTTGCGCCAACGGGTCCTGCAGGCGACCGCCGGCGAGTTCCAGCTGGACAAGGTCAAGCTGAGTTACCCCGGCGCCAGCGTGGGCGTGCTGGGCGTGCTGCCCGGCGCGCAGGGCGTCGAGGAAGCGCTGAACGCCGCCGACGCCCTGATGTACGAGGTCAAGCAGCAGCGCAGGCACGTCGCGCACAGGAGGCCCGGCTGAGCCCGACCCTGGTGCGCGGCACCGCTCAGTCCACGCGCGCGCCCGAATCCTTGACCACCTTGGCCCAGCGCGTGAGTTCCGCATCGATGTGCGCGCCCAGTGCGGCGGGCGTGGACCCCACCAACTGGTAGCCGCTGGCCTCGAGCTGGGCCCGGATAACGGGCTGCGCGACCACGGCGGCGATCTCGCGGCTGAACCGCTCGGTGATCTCGGCCGGCGTGCCAGCCGGCGCCAGGATGGCGTACCAGCCGTTCACCACGAAGTTCGGCACGCCCAGCTCCTGCATGGTGGGCACGTCGGGCAGCATGGGCATGCGCCGATCGCCGGTCACGGCCAGCGGGTGCAGCTTGCCGGCCTTGACGTGCGGCAGCGAGGTCGAGGCACTGTCGAAGGCCAGGTTCACCTCGCCGCCCAGCAGCGCGTTGACCATGGGCGCGCTGCCCTTGTAGGGCACGTG
>CAJYRH010000219.1 GCA_913776795.1 uncultured Pseudorhodoferax sp.
GCAGATGTCGTCGAAGGCCTGCAATGCCACGGCGCTGCGCACGAACATGCCGCCGTAGCTGAGGTCGGTGATGCGGCCGTCGAGCTTGCGCGTGCCCACGGCCTTGCCCTTGAGCCGGCGGAACACCAGCGGCATGTCCACCTCCACGCGCGGGCTGTTGCGGATCTCGCGCTTGGGCGCCACCAGCCGGTGCGGCCGCTGGGTGGCCTGCAGCTCGTACATGCGCACGGTCTCGCGCTTGCCCTTGACGCTGACCTCGTTGACGTCACCGGTCTCGATGAACGTGCGCGCCTGCTGCCAGGTGGCCTCGGACAGCAGGATCTGCCCGCGCAGGCTGTGGGCCTCGATGCGCGAGGCCAGGTTGACCTGGTCGCCGATCACCGTGTATTCGCTGTGCAGGCGCGAACCGAGCTGCCCGGCCACCACTTCGCCGGTGTTGATGCCGATGCCCATGAACCAGGGGGCCATGCCCTGGGCCCGGTTGTCGGCGTTGATCTCGTCCATGGCAACCTGCATCTCGATGGCGCAGGCAATGGCCGCGACGATGTCGTCTTCCAGCGCCTCGGGCGCGCCGAACAGCACCATGATCGCGTCGCCCATGAACTTGTCGATGGCGCCACCCCAGCGCAGGATGATCTCCGTCATGCGCGCCAGGTAGCGGTTCAGTGCCTCGACCATGTCGAGTGCGGAATGCTGTTCCGCCAGGGCCGTGAAACCGCGCAGGTCCGACAGGAGGATGGTCACGCGGCGCAGGTCGGCCGCGGTGTCGGCGTGCTCCACGCTGTCGATCACGTCGGTGATGCGCGCGCGTGCGTCGGGCTGCTGCAGGGCACCTGTCTCGGCCAATGCCAGCAGGCGCTCGGCCAGCTGCTGGCGGTGGATCTGTTTCATGCTGGAACGGTGTGGCGGGGTGTCGCCAAGGTGGCGACGGGCGAGTGTAGGCCCGCTAAGCTGGCCCGCCTTTCCATTGACGGAGCGAGACATCCCATGCAGACCCAAGACCTGTTCTCCCTGGCCGGCCGCACGGCCCTCGTGACCGGCGGCTCGCGCGGCATCGGCCGCATGATCGCGGAGGGCTTCCTGGCCCAGGGCGCGCGCGTGTACATCTCCGCGCGCAAGGGCGAGGCCTGCACCCAGGCCGCGCACGAGATGGCCGCACTGGGCCACTGCATCGCGCTGCCGGCCGACGTCTCCACCGTGGCCGGCGCCCGGGCCCTGGCCGACGCCTTCGTCGCACTGGAGCCCCGGCTCGACATCCTGGTCAACAACGCGGGCGCGGCCTGGGGCGAGCCCTTCGACGACTTTCCCGAAGCCGGCTGGGACAAGGTGGTGAACCTCAACCTCAAGGCGCCCTTCTTCCTGACGCAGGCCCTGGCCGCGCCGCTGCGGCTGGCCGCCCAGAGCCGGCCGGCCAAGGTGATCAACATCGCCTCCATCGACGGCCAGGGCGTGAACCCGCTGGAGACCTACTCCTACGCCGCCAGCAAGGCCGGCCTGATCCACCTGACCCGCCGCATGGCGCTGCGGCTCATCGAGGACAACATCGTGGTCAGCGCGATCGCGCCCGGCGCCTTCGCCTCGGCCATGAACCGCGCCGCGCGCGACCAGGAAGAGGAAACGGCCCGGCGCATTCCGGCCAGGCGCATCGGCCAGCCCGAGGACATGGCGGCGGCGGCCATCTACCTGGCCTCGCGCGCAGGCGACTATGTGGTCGGCACCACACTGACGGTCGACGGCGGCGTTCTGCTCGTGCGCTGAGCAGGATTCTGGGTCGGCTGGCGCAGAATGCGCGCATGAGTGACCTGCTGCTGAATACCCCAGACCCGCGCGAGCCCCTCCAGGCCTCGTTCAGCGACGCCGCCAACCCCCTGGGCCTGGACGGCATCGAGTTCATCGAATACGCCACCTCCAAGCCCCAGGCGCTGGGCCAGGTGCTGGAGATGATGGGTTTTCGGCCCATCGCACGGCACCGCTCGCGTGAGATCCTGCTGTACCGCCAGGGGGGCCTGAACATCGTCGTCAACGCCCACGCGGCCGACGTGCCCGGCGCCAGCCAGGAGGTGCCGACCATCTCGGCCATCGCACTGCGGGCGCGCGATGCGCGCGCCGCCTACCGCTACGTGCTGGAGCGCGGCGCCTGGGCCGTGCCCACGCATGCCGAGGTCATGGAGCTCAACATCCCCGCCATCCACGGCGCGGGCGGCAGCCGCATCTACTTCGTCGACCGCTACAAGGAGTTCTCGATCTACGGCGTGGACTTCGTGCCGATCCCCTCGGTCGACCAGCAGCCTGCGGCAACGGCCGGCATCCATTTCTTCGGCGTGGTGCAGTACATCGGCCCGGGCCGCAGCAACGACTGGATCGAGTTCTACCGAGAGTTGTTCGGCACCGAGCTGATCCCCGACGACCTGCGCTTCGGCATCATGCCCAAGGGCACCTTGCTGCGCACGCCGGCCCTGGACCCGACGCAACGCTTCATGCTGCAGCTGGTCGAGCCCGAGCCGCACGTGCTGGACACCGGCGAGAAGCTGCAGCGCATCGGCCTGGGCGTGCCCGATGTGCTGGCCGCGGTGCAGGCGCTGCGCGCGCTGGGCGTGGAGTTCGTCGAAACGGCGGCGGCCCACACCGAGCGGCGCGGCGCCATCACCAAGACCTACCTGGGCTCGGTGGTGTTCGAACTCGTGCACAGCAACGGGGAGTGAGCACCATGCGGCTGCACACCGAAGGCAACTTCGAAGGCTTCGGCATGGACACCATCACGCTGGCCGGCCCGCTGGAGGCCAAGCTCAAGGCCATGCGCGAGGCCGGGTTCACGCAGGTCATGCTCAAGGCCAACGACCTGGTCGGCCACCCGGGCGGGCTGGATGCCGCCGTCCAGGCGGTGAAGGACAGCGGCCTGCGCGGCACGGGCTTTCAGGTGCTGCGCGATTTCGAGGGCCTGTCGGGCCACCTGCACCACTACAAGGTGGACATCGCCAAGAGCATGCTGGAAATGTGCGCCGCGCTGGGCTGCACGGTGCTGCTGGCCTGTTCGTCGACATCGCGCCACGCCACGCAGGACCTGGACCTGATCGCGCGCGACCTGCGCAAGCTGGCCATGCTGGCCGTGCCGCTGGGCATCAGGATCGCGTACGAGGGCCTGTCCTGGGGCCACACGGTCAACGAGTTCACGACCGCCTGGGACGTGGTCTGCCGCGCCGACTGCCCCAACCTGGGCGTGGGCATCGACTCCTTCCACGTGCTGGCGGCCAAGACCCCGCTCTCGGAGATCGACTACCTGGACCCGAGCAAGATCTTCCTCGTGCAGCTGGCCGACTTCCTGTGGCAGGACACGCCCACCTTCGAGGAACGCATGGCCACGGCCCGCACCATGCGCGTGTTTCCAGGAGAAGGCGTGCACAGCGAGCAGGTGGTGGAACTGGTGCTGCGGCTGGACAAGCTGGGTTACCGCGGCGACTACAGCTTCGAGGTCTTCAACGACGACTTCCTGAACCTGCCGCTGCCGACCGTGGCGGAACGCGCACGCAAGTCGGCGCTGTGGCTGGCCGAGGATGTGCTCAAGCGTTCGGTGCCGCTGCCGGGGCAGATGCGGTTGAAGACGATGGCGGGGTGAGGAACGCGGGTGTTCAACGGGCGCCGGCTTGGTGGGTGGTGCTGGACTGCTGGGCGTGCGCTGACGCCGCTCACCTGGCGCAGGCGAAGCCCCATGACGACGCGACTCTGGCTGCGCAAGTTGCGCACCGCCGCCGCACGGCGCTGTGGGGCCCACCGGCAGCCTGCCCAACCCCCTTCATCGGAAAGCGCTCGCGGCCGGGCCGAGTCCGTGTGCCCCACACCCGAGGACCTGGCGCGTGCCGAGGCACTGGCCGAAAGAATGTCCGGCAGCTGACCCGGCCACTTCGACCCGACAGGCGCCTCAGCGCAGCAGCGCTCCGTGCCCCGTGTGCGTGAGCACCTCGCCCTGATGCCAGCGCTGCGCCCACTGCAGGAAGTCCGCCGACGGCATGGGCTTGCTCATGAAGTAGCCCTGCCCTTCGTCGCAGTTCAATGCGCGCAGCTGGCGCCAGATCAGCGCGTTCTCCACGCCCTCGGCCACCACGGTCAGGCCCAGGTTGTGGGCCAGGTCGACCGTGGAGCGCACGATCTTGGCGTCGTCCTCGTCCTTCTCCATGTTCATGACGAAGGACTTGTCGATCTTGAGTTCGTCGACGGGCAGGCGCTTCAGGTACGCCAGCGACGAATAGCCCGTGCCGAAGTCGTCGATGGAGAGCTTGAAGCCGCGGTCGGACAGGCGCTGCAGCACGGCCTGCGCACGCTGCGGGTCGTCCATGATGGCGCTTTCGGTGATCTCCAGGCAGAAGCCTGTGGCTGGCACGCCGTGGCGCTCCAGGATGGCGTCCAGCCGCGCGGGAAACTCCACGTCCAGCAGGTCGCGCGTGGAGAGGTTCACGGCGATGCGCAGCGTGCCATGGCCGATCTGCGCCAGCAGGTCCGCCGCGGCGTCGAACACCCACAGCGTGAGCTGGCTCACGAAGCCGGTCTGCTCGGCGAACGGGATGAAGTCCAGCGGCGGCACCAGGCCGCGCTCGGGATGCTGCCAGCGCACGAGCGCCTCGGCCGCCACCACGGTGGAATCCGCCAGGCGCAACTTGGGCTGCATGAACAGGCGCAGCTCGTCGTGCTCCACGGCGCGGCGCAGTTCGCTGAGCAAGGACAGTGTCTGCACGCTGCCGGCGTCGAGTGCAGCGTCGTAGAGCTGGACCACGGTGGTCCTGGACTTGGCGGCGTACATGGCGACCTCGGCCCGCGAGAGCAGCATGTCGGTCTCGGCAGCATGCGCGGGCCAGCAGGCGATGCCCAGGCCGGCGGAAATGTCCACGGTCTGCTCGCCGAGCGCCAGCGGCTGCTCGAAGCCCTTGGCGATGCGCTGTGCCACGGCCTGCGCGATGGTGGCGTCGCTGTCGACCAGCAGCACCGCGAACTCGTCGCCGCCCAGGCGGGCCACCATGTCGCCGTTGCGCAGGCCGTGCTGGCCGAGCCGCCTCGCCACGGCGACCAGCAACTGGTCTCCCAGC
>CAJYRH010000220.1 GCA_913776795.1 uncultured Pseudorhodoferax sp.
AGGGCATCGGCGAGGCCACGCGCGCCGGCCACATCTTCAAGTTCTTCGCGGGCGAATGCCTGCGCCTGTCGGGCGAGACGCTGCCCTCGGTGCGTCCCGGCATCGGCGTGGAGATCACGCGGGAGCCGGTCGGCGTGGTCGGCCTCATCACGCCCTGGAATTTCCCGATCGCCATTCCGGCCTGGAAGATCGCGCCGGCCCTGGCCTTCGGCAACTGCGTGGTGCTCAAGCCCGCCGACCTCGTGCCGGGCTGCGCCTGGGCGCTCGCCGAGATCATCAGCCGCTCGGGCATCCCGGCCGGCGTGTTCAACCTGGTCATGGGCCGCGGCAGCGTGATCGGCAATGCGCTGGTCGGCCATGCCGGCATCCATGCCATCAGCTTCACGGGCTCCACCGGCGTGGGCCGCAACATCGCGCTGGAATGCGTCAAGAGCGGCAAGAAGGTGCAGCTGGAGATGGGCGGCAAGAACCCGCAGATCGTGCTGGACGATGCCAACCCGGACCAGGCCGTCGAACTCAGCGTGCAGAGCGCGTTCTATTCCACGGGCCAGCGCTGCACAGCCTCCAGCCGCCTGATCGTCACCGAAGGCATCTACCCGAAGTTCATCGAAGCGATGAAGGCCCGCATGGCCAAGATCAAGGTCGGCGACGCGCTGGCGCAGGGCACCGACATCGGTCCTGTGTCCAGCCAGAGCCAGCTCGACCAAGACCTGGAGTACATCCAGATCGGCAAGGGCGAAGGCGCCACGCTGGCAGCCGGCGGCGAACGCCTGAAGCTGGACACGGACGGCTTCTACATGTCGCCCGCGCTGTTCAGCGAAAGCGCCAAGACCATGCGCATCAACCGCGAAGAGATCTTCGGCCCGGTGGCCAGCGTCATCAAGGTCAAGGACTACGAGGAAGCCCTGGCCACGGCCAACGACACCGAGTTCGGCCTGTCCGCCGGCATCGCCACCACCAGCCTCAAGTACGCCACGCACTTCAAGCGCCACAGCCAGGCGGGCATGGTGATGGTGAACCTGCCGACCGCGGGCGTGGACTACCACGTGCCGTTCGGCGGCCGCAAGGGTTCGAGCTACGGCCCGCGCGAGCAGGGCAAGTACGCGCAGGAGTTCTTCACCACGGTGAAGACGGCCTACACGCTGGCCTGAGGCCGGCACGGGCGCGCGGCAACGCGCCGCGCCGGTGGAGGGGTCAGACGGTGATCCTGGCCTCCTTCACCACCTTGGCCCACTTTTCCTTCTCGGTCGCGATGAACTCGGTGAACTTGGCCGCCGAGCCGCCGCCGTCTTCGGCCCCATAGCTGGCCAGCTTCTCCGCCACGTCGGGCATGGCGAGCACCTTGTTGAAGTCCTCGTTCATGCGCTGCGCGGTCGCCGGTGGCATGCGGGCCGGGCCGACCAGCCCATACCAGGTGCTGGCATCGAAACCCGGATAGCCGAGCTCGGCCACCGTGGGCACGTTGGGCTGTGCCTTGGAGCGTTGCGGCCGGGTCTGCGCGATGGCCAGCAGCTTGCCGCTGGCCACGTGCGGCGTGGCCGAGGTCATGGTCTCGAAGCTGTAGTTGATCTGCCCGCCGATCAGGTCGGTCAGCATGGGCGAGGAGCCGCGGTAGGGCACGTGCAGCGCGTCGATGCCCGCGCGCAGCTTGAACATCTCGATCGCCATGTGCTGCGAGGCACCGGCACCTGCCGAGCCGAACGTGATGGTGCCCGGCTTGGCTCGGCACAGCGCGACGATGTCGGGCAGCGTGTGCGCGGCCTGGCCCGGGTTGCAGATCAGCAGGTTGGGCGTCACGCCGACCAGCATCAGCGGCGTGAAGTCGCGCTCCACCGTGTACGACAGCGAGGGGTACAGCGCTGGCGCGATGGCATGGTTGCTGATGTTCGTCATCAGCAGCGTGGCGCCGTCGCCAGGCTGCTTGGCCACGTACTCGGCCGCGATCACGCCGCTGGCGCCAGGCTTGTTCTCCACCACCACCGGCATGCCCCACAGCACCGTGAGCTTCTGGGCGATGACGCGCGCCATCACGTCGGTGCCACCGCCGGGCGCGAAGCCCACCACGATGCGGACCGGGCCTGCAGGCAGCGGGGCCTGCGCATGGGTCCGCGGCAGGCTGCAGGCGGCCAGGCTGCCTGCGAGGAAGTGTCGTCTTTGCATGGGGCTCGTCTCCTGGGTCGTTCTGTCCGGCTCCTGCGGCGGTGGCGGTGCACCGGCCGGCCGGAATGCGGGGCGCCAGTCTAGGAAGCGCCAACGGCCGGGACAACGTGGATTTACTTGAAGCCTGGACAAGAAAAATTCACAAGGCGGACGCTGACTTTTTCTTGAAGACCGCCCCAGTTTTTCTCGCTTGGCCGGGCGTGGCGCCAAACCTAGACTGCGCCGCGTTCCGAACCCATCCCCTGCGCACCGGCCTCGCCGCTGCGCTTCAGCCGAACGAGAAAGACCCGCCCATGAGCCCCCATCTGCACTACGAACGGACGCAGGACATCGCGACCATCACGCTCGCCAACCCCGCCAAGATGAATGCCATGGACCTGGGCATGTGGCAGGGGCTCACCGCGCTCATGGCAAAGACCTCGGCCGACACCTCGCTGCGCTGCGTGGTGCTGCGCGGTGCGGGCGGCAAGGCGTTCTCGGCCGGTGCCGACATCGAGGAGTTCCAGCGGCTGCGCGCCAACGCGGCCCAGGCGCGCGACTACGGGCAGATCACCGGTGCGGCGATGCAGGCGATCCGCAACAGCCTGCACCCGACGCTGGCCGTCATCGAGGGCGCATGCGTGGGCGGCGGCCTGGAGGTCGCTTCCGTCTGCGACATGCGCATCTGCGGCACGTCGAGCCGCTTCGGCGTGCCGGTCAGCAAGCTCGGGCTGGTCATGTCGTACGGCGAGCTTGACGGACTGGTCCGGCTCGTGGGCGGTGCGACGGCGCTGGAGATCGTGCTGGAAGGCCGCGTCTTCGATGCGCAGGAGGCGCTGGCCAAGGGCCTGGTGAACCGGGTGGTGGACGATGCCGAGGTGCTGGCGCACGGCGAGGCCACGGCGCGCCGCATCGCGGCCGGCGCGCCGCTCGTGGCGCGCTGGCACAAGGCCTTCGTGCGGCGGCTGGCCGAGCCCGCGCCGCTCACACGGCAGGAGGAGGACGAGGCCTACGCCTGCTTCGACACCGAGGACTTCCGCATCGGCCAGCAGGCCTTCATGGCCAAGGCCAAGCCGGCCTTCACGGGCCGTTGAGCCGGCACTCCAGGGAGCACCACATGACACTGCCGCTTTCCCGCCTGCGCGTTCTCGACGTCAGCCAGATCATGGCCGGCCCCTTCTGCTGCATGCTGCTCGGCGACATGGGCGCCGACGTGGTCAAGGTCGAGACGCCGGGCATCGGCGACCAGACACGCAGGTCCATGGGGTTTCGGCTCAAGGGCGCCGACAGCGGGGGCTTCCTGGCGCTGAACCGCAACAAGCGCAGCGTGGAGATCGACCTCAAGAGCCCGGCCGGACTGGAGGCGTTCTACGCGCTGGTCAAGGAGTCCGACGTGCTCGTGGAGAACAACCGCCCCGGCGTGGCCGCGCGGCTGAAGATCGACCACGCCACCTTGCGAGCCATCAACCCGCGCCTGGTCTACGCCAGCATCTCGGGATTCGGCCAGACCGGGCCGTGGTCGCGCCGGCCGGGGCTGGACCTGATCGCGCAGGCCATGTCCGGCGTGATGAGCGTCATGGGCCACGCGGGCCAGCCGCCCGTGAAGGCCAGCGTGCCCATCGCCGATCTCGGTGCCGGACTGTTCGCCGCCTACGGCATCCTGAGCGCCATCATCGGCCGGGGCATCACCGGCGAAGGCCAGTTCGTCGACGCGTCGCTGTTCGAAACGGCACTGGGCCTGTCGGTCTGGGAGTCCGCGGAGCTCTGGGGGACCGGCGAGGTGCCTGTGCCCATCGGCAGCGCCAACCGCATGAGCGCGCCCTACCAGGCGGTGCGGGCGTCCGACCGGTACTTCGTCATCGGCGCCGCCAATCCCAAGCTCTGGACGGCGCTGTGCGGGGTGGTGGAACGCCCGGACCTGCTGCGCGACCCCCGCTTTGCCGACAACGTGCTGCGCATCCGCCACCGCGAACCGCTGGTGGCCGAACTGGAGCGCACCTTCGCGCAGCGCACCGCGGCCGAGTGGGTCGACGCCCTGCTGGCGGCCGGGGTGCCGGCCGCGCCGATCTTCGACTATGCCGAGGCGCTGTCCAGCGAGCAGGCGGTCGCGCGCCACATGGTGCTCAAGATCCAGCACCCGGTGGAAGGCGAGACCCGGGCGCTGGGGTTCCCGGTCAAGCTGGGCGGCACGCCGCAGCAGGTGCGCCATCCCGCGCCGCTGCTGGGCCAGCACACGGACGAAGTCATGCAGGAGATCGGCCTGAGCGCCCAGGCCATCGACGCGCTGCGCCGCGGTGGCGCCTTCGGCACGCCCCGGCAGGCAGACTTGCCCGTGGCCTAAGCTGGCGCAGCGTCGCGCGCCAGTTCCTCGCGCACCCAGTCCATGAAGGCCTGGATGCGTGGGTCCTGCCGGCGCTCTTCGGGATAGATGAGGTAGTAGGCGAACGCCACCTGCATGCTGCCTTCGAACGGCCTGACCAGCCGGCCCTGCTCGATGTCGTCGACCACCCAGTGCTTCTTGGCCAGTGCCACGCCGAGCCCGTCGATCGCCGCGCCGATCACCAGGTGGCTGGGCCAGAACGAGGGGCCGCGCGCGGCATCGACTTCCCTGGCGCCGGCCTGCTCCAGCCACATGGCCCAATTGGGGTTGCTGACGTCCGGGTAGGTGCTCTCGTCGTGCAGCAGCGTGTGCCATCGCAGGTCCTGCGGCGTGCGCAGCGGCCGCGCAGGATTGCCGAGCAGCGCCGGGCTGCAGACCGGAAAGACCTCGACCGGCAGGCACAGTTCGGAATGCAGGCCCGGATAGACCCCTCGGCCATAGCGCACCGCCAGGTCGAAATCCTCGCGGGTGAAGTCCACGGCCTCCTTGGAAGTGGAGATCTTCAGATCGATGTCCGGATGGACCTGCATGAAGCGGTGCATGCGCGGCGTGAGCCACTTGACGGCGAAGGTCGGAGGCAGGTTGATGCGCAGCGACGGCACGCCCTGCGACTGGTGCAGGCGGTGGGTGGCGTACACGATCTGCTTGAAGGCCTCCTGCACGCCAGGCAGGTAGGCCTTGCCGGCGGCCGTC
>CAJYRH010000221.1 GCA_913776795.1 uncultured Pseudorhodoferax sp.
CTCGGCCGCGCCGAGGCATTGCGTGGATTGCTGGCCAGACGCGCACCGGCGCCGCCCGTGGATGCGCTGCTGTGCCTGGCGCTGGCGCTGGTCTGGGACGAGGAGAACGCACCCTATACGCCGTTCACGCTGGTCGATCAGGCCGTCGAGGCCGCGCGGCGCGGGAATGCGCGTGCGCAGGCAGGCTTCGTGAACGCCTGCCTGCGCCGCTTCCTGCGCGAGCGCGATGCGCTGGTGGCTGCCAGCACCCTTGACCCGGTGGCGCAATGGAACCACCCGCGCTGGTGGATTGCGCGCATGCAGCGTGACTGGCCCGACGACTGGCAGGAAGTGCTGCGGGCCTCCGACCATGCGGCACCGTTGAGCCTGCGCGTGAACCGGCGCCGCAGCACCGTGGCTGACCTGCAGGCCCGCTTCGAGACCGCGGGCATCGCGGCCCAGCCCATCGGCACGGACGGCCTGCTGCTTCTGCAGCCGCGCCCGGTGCCCGACCTGCCTGGGTATGCCGAAGGCAGTTGGTCGGTGCAGGACGCCGCGGCGCAGTTGGCTGCGCCGCTGCTGCTCGATGGCCTGGCGCGGCCGGCAGACCGTCCACTGCGCCTGCTCGACGCCTGCGCTGCGCCGGGCGGCAAGACCGCCCATCTTCTGGAGTGCGCCGACGCCGACCTGACGGCGCTGGATGTGGATCCGGCGCGCTGCGCCCGCATCCACGAGAACCTGGCACGCCTGGGCCTGGCGGCCGACGTGCGCGCAGCGGACGCCGCCGACGTGGCGGTGTGGTGGGATGGCAGGCCTTTCGACGCCATCTTGCTGGATGCGCCATGCAGCGCCTCGGGCATCGTGCGGCGCCACCCCGACGTGCGCTGGTTACGCCGAGAGAGCGACATCGCGCAACTCGTGGTGCAGCAGGACCGGCTGTTGCGGGCGCTGTGGCCCCTGTTGGCGCCTGGCGGCCGCCTGCTGTTCGCCACCTGTTCCGTCTTCCCGGCCGAGGGCCGCGAGCGCATTGAAACGTTTCTTGCGCACCACAGTGATGCACGATTGCTGCCATCGCCCGGCCATTTAATCCCCTGTAGCGCCGTGGCTGTGCTGGCCGTCCCGGACAATCGTCTCCGTGACAACGACGGTTTTTTTTACAGCTTGCTGGAGAAAGGCCCGCGCTAGTGTCTGGCTGGCGCTGCTGCTGGCCTGTGCATGGGTGCAGGCCAATGGTCCGGCGCCCAACCCGGCGGCGATCACCCAGCTGGTGGTCCAGCGTGTCGATGGCGAGCTGGAGCTCAGTGCCGAGGTGCAGTTCGAGCTCAGTGCACAGGTCGAGGACGCGCTGCACAAGGGCATCCCGATGTTCTTCGTGGCCGAGGCGGAGATCGTGCGCGAACGTTGGTACTGGACCGACCGCACCGTGGCCAGCGCCACGCGCCACATGCGACTGGCCTACCAGCCGCTCACGCGTCGCTGGCGGCTCAACGTGGGATCGCGGCCCATCGAAACCTCAGGCCTGGGCGTGACATTGGCGCAGACCTTCGACTCCTTGCCCGAAGCCCTGGCCAGCGTGCAGCGCTTCGGGCGCTGGCAAATCGCCCGTGCTGCCGACATCCCGGCCGAGAACCCCCACGTGCTGCGCTTTCGTTTCGGGCTGGATGTGTCGCAGTTGCCACGGCCGTTCCAGATCGGCGCGGTGGGTCAGTCCGAATGGAGCATCGCGGCCAGCGCCAGCGTCAGGCTGCCGGCGGAAGGCGGCAAGTGAGCGCCGAGGCCATGCAGGCCGAGGACGGGCTGGACCCGCGCCGCGCTCGCGCCATGCGCTGGGCCGTCGGCATCGGCGCGGCGGTGATCCTGGGCCTGGGCCTGGTGCTGCTGTTTCTGCTGACCCAGGCCACCAACAACCGCGAACTGTACGAGCGCAACTACGCGCGGCTCTTCGTGCTCAACGTAGTGGTGGCCAGCGTGCTGGGCGCCGTGATCGTGTGGGCCATGGTGCGGCTGGCCGTGCGCGTGCGGCGCGGCCGCTTCGGCAGCCGGCTGCTGGTCAAGCTGGCGGCCATCTTCGCGCTGGTGGGGTTGGTGCCGGGGCTGGTCATCTATGTGGTGTCCTACCAATTCGTCTCGCGCTCCATCGAGAGCTGGTTCGACGTCAAGGTGGAAGGCGCGCTGGACGCCGGCGTGAACCTGGGTCGCACCACGCTGGAGGTGCTGGCCAATGATCTGGGCAACAAGACCCGCATCGCCAGTGGCCAGCTGGCCGAGGTGCCGGATGCTGCGGCCGGGCTTGCGCTGGAACGCATCCGCGACCAGTTGGCCGCCAGCGATGTGGTGCTGTGGAGCGCCACCGGCCAGCTGATCGCCAGCGCAGGCCAGTCCAGCGTGCTGCTGACGCCCGAGCGTGTCACGGCACAGCAGCTGCGCAGCGCCCGCAACCAGCGCGTGGTCGCCATGGTCGAAGGACTGGACGATCCGGTGCCCGGGATTGCTGCCCAGGGGCGTGTCAAGGCCTTGGCGCTGGTGCCCAGCGCCAGCGTGGGCCTGTTGGCGGAGCCGCGCTTCCTGCAGGCCAGCCAGCGCCTGCCGCAGGCGCTGGTGGACAACGCGCTGGCCGTGCAGGAGGCCAACCGCGAATACCAGGAACGCGCCCTGGCGCGCACCGGCCTGCAGCGCATGTACATCGGTACGCTGACGCTCAGCCTGTTCCTGGCGGTATTCGGGGCCGTGCTGCTTGCGGTGCTGCTGGGCAATCAGCTGGCCCGACCGCTGCTGCTGCTGGCCCACGGTGTGCGCCAGGTGGCATCGGGCGACCTCACGCCCAAGGCCGTGCTGCAAAGCCGCGACGAGCTCGCCGGCTTGACCCGTTCGTTCGCCGACATGACGCAGCAGCTGCTGGACGCGCGCCAGGCGGCCGACCACAGCATGGAGCAGCTCGACCATGCGCGCGCCAACCTGCAGACCATCCTGGACAACCTGACCTCTGGTGTCATCGTGCTGGACGCGCAGGGCCGCGTGCTCTCGTCCAACCCCGGCGCAACCCGTATCCTGCGTGCGCCGCTGGCGGCTTTCGAAGGCCAGCCGCTGGCAGCGGTCGGCGGCATGGACACCCTTGCGCACAGTGTTCAGGTCCAGTTCGAGCGACTCGACGAAGGCCGCGACCACCATGGCCTGGACCACTGGCAGCAACCCTTCGAGCTGCACGCCGCGCAGTCGGCGTTCTCGCAGGATGCCGTCGTTCTGCTGGCGCGCGGCGCGCAGCTGCCCGACCGGACGCGGCTGCTGGTGTTCGACGACATCTCCGAAATCGTCTCGGCCCAGCGCGCCCAGGCCTGGGGTGAAGTGGCGCGGCGGCTGGCGCACGAGATCAAGAACCCGCTGACGCCGATCCAGCTGTCGGCCGAGCGGCTGCAGATGAAGCTCGAGTCCAAGCTCGATGGCGAGGTCGAGCGAGCGCTGCTGGCCAAGTCGGTGCGCACCATCGTCGAGCAGGTCGATGCCATGAAGCGGCTGGTCAACGAGTTCCGTGATTACGCGCGCTTGCCGACGGCCGATCTCAAGCGGCTGGACCTCAACGCACTGGTGCACAACGTCGTGCAGCTCTATCCGCAGGAAGGCGCGGCCGTGCCTGTGCTGCTGGACCTGGACGCGCGGTGTCCGCCCATCCGCGGCGACGCAGAGCAGCTGCGCCAGGTCATCCACAACCTGCTGCAGAACGCCCAGGACGCCACCGAGGCGGGCGGCCGTGCGGCGTCACTTGAGGACGGCGGCGCGGTCCGCCTGCGCACGCAGTGGCTGGAGCAGGCCCAGCGTGTGCGCCTGTCGGTGCGCGACCAGGGTACGGGCTTCCCCGAGGCGCTGCTCAAGCGCGCGTTCGAGCCCTACGTGACGACCAAACCGCGTGGCACCGGGCTGGGACTGGCGGTCGTCAAGAAGATCGCCGACGAACACCATGCGCGCATCGACCTTGCGAATCGCGTGGTCGATGGTGTC
>CAJYRH010000222.1 GCA_913776795.1 uncultured Pseudorhodoferax sp.
GCACCACCTTGAAGGGCACCTGCTGTCGCCCTTCATGAGTGCCGACCCGCCTGAATTTCCGTTCGTGGTGTTGCTGGTGTCCGGCGGCCACACGCAGCTCATGCGCGTGGATGGCGTGGGCCGCTACGCCATGCTGGGCGAGACCATCGACGACGCGGCCGGCGAGGCTTTCGACAAGTCGGCCAAGTTGCTGGGCCTGGGCTATCCGGGCGGGCCAGCGCTGGCCCGCCTGGCCGAGCAGGGCGATGCCAGGGCCTTTGCGTTGCCGCGTCCGCTGTTGCACAGCGGCGACCTGGACTTTTCGTTCGCCGGCCTGAAGACCGCGGTGTTGACTCAGGCCAGGAAGCTGGGCGAGCAGCTCCAGGCGCGCAGTGCCGACTTGGCCGCATCGACACAGGCGGCCATCGTCGACGTGCTGGTGCGCAAATCGCTCGCAGCCTTGGAGGAGAGCGGTCTGCAGCGCCTGGTCGTGGCGGGCGGCGTGGGGGCGAACCGGGAGTTGCGGTCGCAGCTGGACGCCGCGTGCGCAAGGAAGCGAGTGCGGGTGCATTACCCGGAGTTGGCGCTGTGTACCGACAACGGCGCCATGATCGCGATGGCCGCGGCCATGCGCATGCAGGCAGGCGTGCAACAGGCCGAGCGGCGGTACGCCTTCGACGTGAAGCCACGCTGGCCGCTCGACGCCATCTGACAGGCCAGATGGCGCCGGGCGGTGCGGAGCGCAGAGCAGCTTACTGAATGGACAACGCGGTCACATTGCTCTGCGGCAGCTTCTTGCCGAGCTTGAGCGTCAGCACGCCGTTTTCCAGCGTGGCCGTGCTTGCGGCGGCGTCGATCTCCAGCGGCAGCTCGTAGGCAGCCTTGACCTTGCGTGCGGCTGCCTCGGTGCTTTCGATGCGCACCACGGCGCCTTCGATGCCGATGTTGAGGTGGTCTTTGGCCACGCCGGGCAGGTCGATCGACAGCGTCCAGCTGGTGTCGTCCTGGCTCAGGCTGTGGCCCTTGGTGCCGCTCTGGCGCACGTAGGCCACGTCGTTGAAGAAGCGCTCGAAGCTGCGGTCCAGCGAACGCACGGCGGGGCTGTAGTTGGCCTGACGGATGACGGGGGCGAAGAACATGGTGGGGCTCCTGGTCTCTTTACACTCCGCGGCTCTCACCGTGAGCGCCGCATGCTTCCAATCTGCGTGCAGCGCTTTGATTTTCAAGAGGATTTTTTGAATGCAGGTTCTACGTCGACAGGTCTTGAAAAGCGCTGCGGCAGCGCTATCTGTGACGGCTTTTCCGTTTGTGGCTGCACAGGCGTCACCGGTGCGGCTGGCCATGATCGAGACCTTGAGCGGACCCTTTGCCAACACCGGTGAGGCGGTGTTCCGCAACCTGGTGTGGGCGGCTGAACGCGTCAATGCGCGCGGTGGCGTCAAGCTGCCCGGCGGTGCACGCCCGCTGGCCATTGCGCGCTACGACAGCAAAGGTCAGAACGAGGAAGCCCTGAGCGCGTTGCGCTCGGCGATCGACGACGGCGTGGGCTTCGTGGCGCAGGGCAATTCATCGGCGACAGCGGCGGCCTTGCTCGATGCGCTGAACAAGCACAATGAACGCGACCCGGCACGCCGCGCGCTGTACCTGAACTACTCGGCGGTCGATCCGAGCCTGACCAACGAGCGCTGCAGCTTCTGGCACTTCCGATTCGATGCGCACGCCGACATGCGCATGGCTGCGCTCATGGAGGTGCTGCGCGAGGACGAGGCCGTCAAAAGCGTGTACCTGCTAGGCCAGGACTACAGCTTCGGCCAGGCCGTGCTGCGCGAAGCGCGCCGGCAGCTGCAGGTGCAGCGGCCGGAAGTTGCCATCGTGGGCGACGAACTGCATCCCCTGGGCCGCGTGAAGGACTTCCTGCCCTATGCTGCCAAGATCAAGGCCAGCGGCGCTGGCGCGGTCATCACCGGCAATTGGGGCAACGACTTGACGCTTTTGGTCAAGGCCGCGCGTGAGTCCGGTTTCGAGGGCAAGTTCTACACCTTCTACGGCAACGCTCTGGGCGCGCCGGCTGCATTGGGCGATGCCGGCATCGGCAAGGTCATCGCCGTGGCAGACTGGCTGCCCAACCTGCCGGATGCGCAGAGCGAAGCCTTCTATCAGAACTTTCGACAACGCTATCCCAAGCCGTCGGACGACTACGTGCACATGCGCATGCAGCTCATGGTCGAGGCGCTGGCCCAGGCGGTGGAACGGGCGGCCAGCCTGGACGCCGTGAAGGTCGCGCTGGCGCTGGAGCAGGCGCACGTGACGCTGCATGGACAGGGCGGGCGCATGCGTGCATCGGACCACCAGTTCCAGCAGGGCCTGCTCGTCGGTGTCATGGACCGCCAGGGGGCGCCCGGCGTGAAATTCGACGTGGAAGGCTCGGGCTACGGATTCCGCGTGATCAAGCAGGTAGCGGCGAGCCGCGCCGAGATGCAGACCAGTTGCCAGATGGTGCGGCCGGCGTCTTGAACGTCAACTTGCATAGCCCGAGCAGGCACCAGCGTTCGGCCGCCCCTTGCACTCGCGCAGCAGCCGGCGCTCGCGTTCGCGGGCGCTTTCCTGCGAGCTGTTCGGAATGAATTTGGGCGCCGCCGCCTTTCTTTTCGGTGCGCCGCCGTCTTCGTTTTTGGCGAGCGCCGGCAAGGCGGTCAGCAGGCCCAGCGTCAGGCAGGCGGCAGACAGCGGAATGGACAGGTGCATGATGGTTTCTCCCAGGGCATGCGCAGTGTGTGCCGGGCAGGCGATCGCTACCATGGGCTGCAGTGTGAACCATTGCCCATTCCCATGAGAAAAGCCATCCTCGACCTCGCCGAATCGCAGATACGCGAAGTCGCCAACGCCGGAATTGGCCGCAACGATGTGTTGCCGTTCTGGTTCGGCGAAAGTGACGAAGTCACGCCTGGATTCATCCGGCAGGCGGCCATCGATTCCCTTCAGCGGGGAGAGACCTTCTACGCACACAACCTGGGCCTGCCCGACTTGCGCGAGGCCATCGCGCGCTACATGTCGGTGCTGCACGGGCGCATCGCGGCCGAACGCATCGCCGTCACGTCGGGCGGAGTCAATGCACTGATGCTGGCAGTGCAGTGCCTGGTCGATCCTGGCGACGAGGTCGTCGCCGTGACGCCTGTGTGGCCCAACCTCACCGCGCAGGCCGTTATCTTGGGCGCGCAACTGCGCTGTGTGCCGCTGCGGCCGGTCGATGGACAGTGGACCCTCGATCTGGACGCGTTGCTTGCCACGATCACGTCGTCGACCCGCCTGCTGATCGTCAATGCACCCAACAACCCGACGGGCTGGACGCTGCGGGCCGATGAGCAGGAGGCGTTGCTCCAGCACTGCCGCCGTACCGGCACCTGGATACTGGCCGACGAGGTCTACGAGCGCCTGTACTACGCGCCGTCGGCGCAGGCGTGCGCGCCGAGCTTCCTCGACCAAGCGGAGCCGGAGGACCGCCTGGTGGTCGTCCACAGCTTCTCCAAAAGCTTCCTGATGACGGGCTGGCGGCTGGGCTGGCTTGTCGTGCCGGCCACGATGCGGCAGGCGATTGGCAAGCTCATCGAGTTCAACACCTCCTGCGCGAGCGTCTTTGCGCAGCGGGGCGCACTGGCAGCGTTGGCACGGCGCGACGAGGTCACGCCAAGGGTCGTTGCCCACTTGCGTCTTTGCCGCGACACGCTCATTCCGCTGTTGTCCGCCATGCCGCAGGTCACCGTGTCGTCGCCTGACGGGGGCATGTATGCCTTCTTCCGCTTGCAGGGGGTGGATGATTCTCTGGCCGTAGCCAAGCGGCTTGTCCGCGAGGCAGGTTTGGGGCTCGCTCCGGGGACGGCGTTCGCACCTGAGGCGCAAGGTTGGCTTCGTTGGTGTTTCGCTTCGCGAGATCCGCAGCGATTGGTGTCAGGCGCAGAGCGACTGGACAGTTGGCTTGGCATGCAAGGCGCATGATCCAAGATGCACACTTTGTTATTTGTATATAATTGCATACATAAAAGCCATAATACTTTTTTGTTTAGTCACTGTTTTGGGTGTATTCGCCCTGAAATGTGATTTTTTTGTGTACTGCGTTGCAGCCTGCCCTATAAGATTTGCTCACTCTGCTGGCGAATCGAGTCTCCTTAGTGAGTTGAGCAAGTTGTTTCCTACAGGTGTGCGATGGACCGAATTTCCGCGATGCGTGTGTTCAGTGAGGTGGTAACACGTGGCAGCTTCACGGCCGCCGCCAACACCTTGGGTATGTCCCGGGCCATGGTGACCCGGCACATCGGCGAGCTCGAACGCTGGCTGGGCGCGCGCCTGTTGCAGCGCTCCACGCGGCGGTTGTCGCTGACGGAAGCGGGCGAAGCCTGCGTGGTGCGCAGTCGCCAACTGCTGGAACTGGTCAACGATGTGGAGCAAGTGGTCGGCCAGCGCGACACCGAGCCGCACGGGCAGATCAGAGTCCAATGCAACCCGGCGTTTGGCCAGGCCTATCTGTCGGCGATCTTGGTCGACTACCTGGCCAAGTATCCACGCACGAAGATCGATCTGGTGCTCAGCGACCAGCCGCTCGACCTTGTGGATGAGCGGATTGACCTGGCGATCCGCATGACCAACGAACTGGATCCTGCGCTGATCGCCAAGAAGCTCAGCAACTGCCGCGCCGTGCTTTGCTGCACGCCGGTCTACCTTGAAAAGAACGGCGCCCCCGAGACGCCCGACGACCTGGCGCAGCACAACTGCCTTTCGCATTCGCGCGTGGAGAAAAGCCAATGGAGTTTCTCGCGCCAGGGGGAAGAGTGCCTGGTGCAGGTGTCCGGAAGTTTCAGCGCCAACGACACCATGAGCCTTGTGGAGGCCGTCCGCGCAGGCGGAGGCCTGGCCGTGCTGCCGAACTATGTCGTTGCCCCGATGTTGCGTGATGGCGAACTGGTTGGCGTGCTGCCTGATTGGCATGCGGACGAGCTCGGTATCTATGCCTTGTACATCTCGCGCCGCCACCAGCCGGCGAGCCTGCGTACGCTGCTGGAGTTCCTGGCTCAGCGCTTGGGCAACACGCCGCTGTGGGAGCGCTGATCAATCGGGGCGAAAGAATGCGTCCAGCAGCGGCAGAAGCGTGTTGAAGTCCGCGCTGAAGCGGGAGCGGTTCACAAAATAGGCCTCGCAGGCCACCGCGAAGAACTCGTCCAGACTCTGGCTGCCATAGCTGTCCAGCCAGGGCGTCTTGCCCCCGAACCGTTCCGCAACCACGATCTGGTCGCAGAACTGCGCATGGGCTTCCTCCCAGACCACCAGCCACTGCTGGCGGGCCTGCGTCGCGCTGC
>CAJYRH010000223.1 GCA_913776795.1 uncultured Pseudorhodoferax sp.
TTGCCAGCATCTCCGCGCCCGTGCCCTGGCTCACGATGCGGCCGTTGGTCAGCAGGTAGGCGCGGTCGCACATCTGCAGCGCGGCGTAGGCGTTCTGCTCGACCATCAGCACGGTGGTGCCCTCGCGCCGCACCTCCTGCACCAGTGCGAAGATCATCTCGACGAAATTGGGCGCCAGGCCCAGCGAGGGTTCGTCGAACATCACCAGGCGCGGGCGCGACATCAGCGCGCGCGCGATCGCCAGCATCTGCTGCTCGCCGCCCGACAACGTGCCGGCGGCCTGGCCGGCGCGCTCGCGCAGGCGCGGGAACCTGTCGAACATGCGCTCCATGTCCTGGCGCATGCGCTGGCGGTCGGTGCGGCGGTAGCCTCCCATCTCCAGGTTCTCGCGCACCGTGAGCTGCGGGAACACGCGCCGGCCCTCGGGGCAGTGCGCGATGCCGCGGTCGATGATCTGCGCCGGCATGGCGCCGGAGATGCGGTGGCCGTCGAAGTGGATGCTGCCGCCGGCCAGCGGCTCCAGGGCGCTGATGGCCCGCAGCGTGGTCGACTTGCCCGCGCCGTTGGCACCGATCAGCACCACCAGTTCGCCCTCGCGGACCTCCAGCGTGATGCGGTCCACGCCCAGGGTGGCGCCGTAGCGCACCGACACTTGTTCAAGCTTGAGCATGCTGCAGCCCCGATCCGAGGTAGGCGCGAATGACTTCCGGGTCCTGCTGGATGGCGGCCGGCCCGCCCGTGGCGATCAGCTTGCCGTGGTTCAGCACGACGATTTGGTCGGAGATCGACATCACCATGTGCATGTCGTGCTCCACCAGCAGCACGGTGACGCCGCTGTCGCAGATGCGGCGCACCATCTGCTTGAAGGCTTCCGTCTCCGACGGGTTCAGCCCGGCTGCCGGCTCGTCGAGCAGCAGCACGCGCGGCTGGGCGGCCAGCGCCAGCCCCACGCCCAGCAGCCGCTGGTCGCCGTACGACAGGTTGCTGGCCAGCTCGTCGGCGCGCGGCTGCAGGCCCAGGAAGCCCAGCATGGCGTGCGCCTGTTCGCGCAGCGCCTCCTCCTCGCGCCGAAAGCCCGTGCCGCGCAGCAAGGCCTGCAGCACGCCGCTCGACCCGCGCAGGTGCAGGCCGGTCAGGATGTTGTCGAACACCGTGCAGCCTGCGAACACGCTGGTGCGCTGGAAGCTGCGCACCAGGCCGCGCCGCGCGATGCGGTCGGGCGAGTGGCCCGTCACCTCCTCGCCGAACAGGAACACGCGGCCCGCGGTCGGGCGCATGTAGCCCGAGATGGCATTGAACGTCGTGGTCTTGCCGGCGCCGTTGGGGCCGATCAGGCTGACGATCTGCCCAGCCTGCACCGCGAAGCTGAGCTGGTCGACGGCGCGCAGGCCGGCGATCTGCACCGTGACGCCGTCCAGGCGCAGAACCTCGGCCGCTGGCGCGGCTTCGCGCTGGGCGCTGCGGTGCCGGACACCCTGGGGCGGCCATGCGGCGCCTGCCGGGGCGCCCTCGCCCGCGGCGCCGGCACGGGCGCCCGGAAGCACGGCCGTTGCGGTGCTCATGCCGCCTCCCCTGCCACCGCCACGGGCGTCGCCGCCGGCTTGGCCGCCGGACGCCTGCGGAACAGGCCGGACAGCGCCGGCACGATCCCCCGCGGCATGAAGATCAGGATCAGCACCATCAGTGCGCCGTACAGCATCCACTGCACCTCGGGCCGCAGCGTGCCGCGCAGCACCTCGGGCAGCAGTCCGAACAGCAGCCCGCCCACCACCGGGCCCGCCAGCGTGCCCTTGCCGCCCACGATCACCATGATCACCATGGTGATGGTGAACATGAACATGAACACGTCGGGGTCGATGATGCGCACGGTGTGCGCGTACAGCCCGCCCGCGGCGCCCGCGATGGCGGCAGCGCCGACCGCCGCGATGCGCAGGTAGTGCGTGACCGGCACGCCGATGGAGCGCGCCAGGGTCTCGTTCTCGCGCAGGGCCACCATGGCACGGCCCGTGCGGCTGTGCACGAGCGCCGCGACCAGCAGCCACGCCAGCACCGCCACCGCCAGCACCAGCCAGTAGGTCTGCGCCTTGGTCACCAGGTCGACCACGCCGCCGGGCGTCCACAGCGTGAGCGGCGGGATGTTGTTGAGCGCCATCGGCCCTTCGGTCAGGTCGACCCAGTTGGTGGCCACCATGCGCATGACCTGGGCGAAGCTGATGGTCACGATCACGAAGTAGGCCCCGCGCACGCGGAACGCCAGCTTGCCGACCAGCCAGCCGAACAGACCGGCGACCACGATGCCGCTCGTGAACGCGAGCCACACGGGCTTGGGCGCCACCACGAACGGCTCTTGCAGGCCCGGCAGCGACACATCGAAGCCCAGCGACAGCAGCGCACTGGTGTACGCGCCGATGCCGAAGAAGGCCACATGCCCCAGGCTCAGCTGGCCGGTGTAGCCCAGCAGCAGGTTCAGGCTGATGGCCGCGACGATGAAGATGCCGGCCGATGCGACGACCGACAGCACGTAGGGATCGGGCCACCAGAACGGCAGGCCGGCGAGCGCCAGCACGCTGGCGGCGAACAGGATGGAGGAAGACTTCATGGGATCAGCCCACACGCTCTTTCATGACGAACAGGCCCTGCGGGCGCAGCACCATGACGCCCAGGATCACGAGGAAGCCGATCGCGTCGCGGTAGGCCGTGGAGATGTACCCGGCGCCGAACTCCTCGATCAGCGCGAGCGCGAAGCCGCCCAGCGCCGCGCCGGCCAGGTTGCCCAGGCCGCCCAGGATCACGATGGCGAAGGCCTTCAGGCTGGCCAGGTCGCCCATGGTCGGATTGACCACGAACACCGGCGCCAGCAGCGCGCCGGCCACCGCCGCCAGGCACGAGCCCAGCGCGAAGGTCAGCGTGTAGATGCGCGAGACGTTGACGCCGACGATCTTGGCGGCGTCCTTGTCCTGGAAGGTGGCGCGCATGGACAGGCCCAGGCGCGAGCGCTCGATCAGCAGGTAGAAGCCCACCAGCAGCACCAGCGCCGTGACGAGCACGAACAGCCGGACAGGCGAGACCGAGACCGCGCCGAACACGATGGGTTCCTGCGAGAACGGCGACGGCACGGCCTTGGCCACGCCGCCCCAGGCCAGCAGCTCGGCGTTCTGCAGCACGATCATCACGCCGATCATGATCAGCATCACCTCGTCGATGGCCGCCAGGTTGCGCCGGCGCAGCAGCAGCCATTCGATGGCCGCGCCTGCCACCAGGCCCACGGCCGCGGCCATGAGCACCGAGCCGAAGTAGTTCAGCCCGAGCAGCGAGACGAAGCCGAAGGCCACGTAGGCACCCAGCGTGTACAGCTCGCCATGCGCCATGTTGACCACCTTCATGATGCCGAAGATCAGCGTCAGTCCGATGCCCAGCAGCGCATAGGTGGCCCCCAGCACGAGGCCGTTGAGCAGGTGTTGGAGGAACTGGTCCACGCCGGTGCTCCGCGCCTTACTTCACCGAGACCTTGCCGTCCTGCAGCTCGACGACGTAGATGCTCGGCTCGTTCTGGCCGCTTTCCTTGCCGGCGGGGCCTTCCTTGACGAAGTGCACGTCGCCGTTCACGCCCTTGACCTGCACCTTCCACAGCGCGTCGCGGATGGCGGCGGGCTCGGCCTTGCCGGCGATCTTGATCGCCTCCACGATGGTCAGGATGCCGTCGAAGCCGCGAAAGCCTTCGGTCTGGCCGGCGAAGTCCAGCTTGCGGGCGTCCCAGGCGTCGGCGAATTCCCTCGCCACGGCCGGGTACTGGGCGCGCTGCACCTCCCAGGGCGCGAAGAACAGCAGGTGCTGGCTGGCATAGCCCTTGGGCCCGGGCGTCTTGAGCAGCGGCTCGGGGAAGGAGCCGCCCGTGGTGATGATGCGCTGCGGCAGGCGCTGCTCGCCGGCCTGGCGGATCGCCAGCGTGAGCTGCTCGATGCCGGAGGTGACGATCACCGTGTCCGAGCCCGTGGCCTTCAGCGCGGCCAGCTGGGCCGACAGGTCGGTCGCGTCGGGCGCCATGGTCTCGGTGCGGCCCACGGCCACGCCCTTGGCCTCGAACATCTTCTTGAATTCGGCCGCCGCGCCCAGGCCCCAGTCGTTGTTGACGGAGAGGAAGTCGACCTTCTTGATCGCCGGCGCGAACGACTCGATCTTCTTGCCGAAGGCCATGGCCTCCATGGCCGAGGTCGGGCTGATGCGGAAGATCCAGGGGTTGCCGGCGGTCGTGATCTTGCCGGACGAGGCGGTCTCCACGAGCATGGGCACGCCGTACTCCACGAGCTTGGGCATCACCGCCAGCGTGAAGGTGGAGCTCCAGGCGCCCATCAACACGGGCACCTTGTCCTTCAGGATCAGCTTTTCGACCGAGTTGACGGCCTCCCGGGGGTTGGACTTGTTGTCCTCGATCACGAGCTCGATGGGCTTGCCGAGCACCCCGCCCTTCCTGTTGATGACCTCGGCCGCGATGCGCGCGCCGTTGGTCACGTAGGTGCCGGAGGCGGCCACGGGACCGGTCAGCGGCTGGGTGATGCCGATCTTGATGGTGTCCTGCGCAAGCGCGGGCACGGCGAGGGCGAGGAGGCTGGCGGCTGCCAGCGCGCTGCGCAAAAGGGTGGACGGGTTCATGGCGGTGCTTTCCTGGGGGAGTGGGACAAATCGGAGGGCTTCAGCCGCGGCGTGCGAACAGTCCACGGAACCAGAGC
>CAJYRH010000224.1 GCA_913776795.1 uncultured Pseudorhodoferax sp.
CTGCAACGCGAACGCGAGCGCCTGGCCTGGCAGATCGCCGAGGTCGACAAGCTCGCGCCGGGCGCGGAGGAATGGGAGCAGCTGAACGCCGACCACGCCCGCCTGTCGCACGCCCAGGCCTTGATCGACGCGCTGCAGACCGCCATTGCCGCGCTCGACGACGACGACCAGGGCGCACTGCGTGGCCTGACGCGCGCCCACGCGGCACTGGCGGAGCAACAGCATGTAGCGCCGGAATACGCCGACATGGCCGAGGTACTGGCCAACAGCCTGGCCCAGGCCGAAGACGCATTGCATTCGCTGCACGCCAGCCAGCGCCGCACCGAGCTGGACCCGGAACGCCTTGCGGCCCTGGACGAACGGCTGGCCCAGTGGATGGGTCTGGCGCGCCGCTACAAGCGCCAGCCCGCCGAACTCCCGGCCCTGTGGGCTGGATGGAAGGACGAACTCGCCAAGCTCGACGCGGCCACCGACCTGGCCGCGCTCGAGCGCAGCGAGCGGCAGGCGTTCGCCGCCTTCGAGGCCGAGGCCAAACGCATCGCCAAGGCCCGTGCGCAGGCCGCACCCAAGCTGGCCAAGGCCATCACGGCCGCGATGCAGAGCCTGGGCATGCAGGGCGGCCGCTTCGCCGTGGCCCTGGAACCGCTGGCCGACCCGGCCGCCCATGGCCTGGACGAGGTGCAGTTCCTCGTGGCCGGCCATGCGGGCAGTACGCCACGCCCGGTGGGCAAGGTGGCCTCCGGCGGCGAGCTTTCGCGCATCGCGCTGGCGATCGCAGTGACCACGAGCGCGCTGGGCGGCGCGCCCACCTTGATTTTTGACGAGGTCGATTCGGGCGTCGGCGGCGCCGTGGCCGAGACCGTGGGCCGGCTCATGAAGCAGCTGGGCGCGGACCGCCAGGTGCTGGCCGTCACCCATCTGCCACAGGTGGCGGCCTGCGCCGACCACCATCTCGTCGTCGCCAAGCAGCGCGAGGGGGCGGCCACGGTCAGCCATGTCGGCGAGGTACAGGGCGAGCAACGCGTGGCCGAAGTCGCCCGCATGCTTGGCGGCGAACGGTTGTCGGGCACCACGCTGGCCCATGCCCGCGAGATGCTGGGGGTGGCGCCATGAGCGCACACGGGGGGGAGCCCCGCGCAGCGGGAATCGTGGACAGCGCGCATGGGCCATGCCACCGACCAGCACAGCCCGTGGTGGGGTACGAGGACACGGGGGCTGTTTCGTGAGCACAGCGCCCGCCCACCTGGACATCGTGCTGATCACCGGCATGTCGGGCTCCGGGAAATCCGTGGCGCTGCATGCGCTGGAGGATGCCGGCTACTACTGCGTCGACAACCTTCCGCCCGAGCTGCTGCTGGATCTGGCCGAGCTGGAAAAGAAGCACGGCAGCCGGCGCGTGGCCATCGCCATGGACGTGCGCAGCGCCACGTCGCTGCCGCTGGTGCCTGCACAGCTCGCAGCCCTGCGCGGCCAGGGCGTGACGGTCAAGTCCCTGTTCCTGGACGCCGGCACCGACACGCTGGTGCGGCGCTACTCCGAGACGCGTCGGCGCCATCCGCTGTCGCGGCGCGAGCTGCTGGACCAGCAAAACGCCCTGTTCGAAGCCATCGAGCTCGAGCGCGAACTTCTGGCCGACCTGCGCGAGCAGGCCCACGTGATCGACACGAGCATCATCCGCGCCTCGCAGCTGCAGGGCTATGTCAAGTCGTTGATCACCGCGCCCAGCAGCCAGTTGACGCTGGTGTTCGAATCCTTCGCGTTCAAGCGCGGCATTCCGCTCGATGCGGACTACGTCTTCGACGTGCGCATGCTGCCCAATCCGCACTACGAACCGGACCTGCGCCCTTTGACGGGCATGGACGCGCCGGTGGCAGATTTCCTGCACCAGAGCGCCGAGGTCGGCCAGATGTTCGGCCACATCGAGGGCTTTCTCGCGCACTGGCTGGAACCGCTGGCGCGCGACCATCGCAGCTATGTGACGGTAGGCATCGGCTGCACCGGCGGACAGCACCGCTCGGTCTATCTGGTGGAGCAGCTCGCCAAGGCCTTCAGCCGCAAATGGGTCACGCTCAAACGCCACCGTGAGCTGGACGCCCACGCCAGCAGTGTCATGGGCCCGGCACCGGACCCGAAGTGGGGTTCAACAGTTTTTTGACCGGCGCCGGCAGGCCAATGCTGGCCAGCTCATGGGGCAGCAGCCACTGGCCGTCGCGTGGCAGGTCGCGCTGCGCCAGTTGCACGTACACCGGATGCAACAGCAAGTCCTTGTGGGTGAGCACGTGCGCGAACGGCGCGAGCGGCTGCACCTGCGCACGCGCACCCGCCGGCAGGGCGGCCATCAGCGCATGCTCGTCCTCGAACACGGGTAGGCAATGCAGGCCTGACCAGATGCCGGTGGACGGGCGCCGTGTGATGAAGACGCGGCCATCGGCGTCCTCGGCCCAAAGCAGCCACCAGTCTGCGCTGCCACGTTTGAGCTTGCGCGTCTTGACCGGATAGTGGTCCATGCAGCCCTCCTGCCGGGCCACACAACGCAACTGCAGCGGGCACAGCAGGCAGGAAGGGCTTCGCGCCGTGCAGACGGTAGCGCCCAGGTCCATGAGGCCCTGGGTGTAGCGCGGCATGGCCTCGTCCAGGTTCACTCGAGGCAGCAACTCGGTCGCCAGTGCCCAGAGCGTGCGCTCGTTGCGGGCCTCGGCCAGGTCGTCGCCGAAGCCCAGCAGCCGGGTGAGCACCCGCTTGACGTTGCCATCCAGGATGGCAACGCGCTCGGCGAAGCAGAAGGAGGCGACCGCCGAAGCCGTGGAGCGCCCGATGCCGGGCAGCGTCTGCAGTGCCTCGGCCGTCCGCGGGAATTGCCCGCCGTGCATCGCCACCACCTGGCGTGCGCAGGCGTGCAGGTTGCGCGCGCGGCTGTAGTAGCCCAGGCCGCTCCACAGGCCCATGACCTCGTCCTCGGGCGCCCCGGCGAGCTCCGCCACCGTGGGGCAGCGCGCCAGGAAGCGCTCGTAGTAGCCCAGCACGGTCGACACCTGGGTCTGCTGCAGCA
>CAJYRH010000225.1 GCA_913776795.1 uncultured Pseudorhodoferax sp.
CGCAGGGCCAGCACGGCGGCCAGCAGCAGCGCCAGGCCCACGGCCGCCATGCTGACGCTGGTCACGCGCACATGGGCGCGCCGCAGCGTCTGCAGCAGGCTGCGGCGTGTCGCACAGGGCGGGCGCGGGGTGTGCGCCGGGCTTGCTTCGGCCTGGCCTGTGGTGCGTGCGGCTTCGGGCGGCTGGCCGGCGCTCATGGCCTGCGCTCCTGGCCCAGGCGCAGCACCTGGGGGTGGATGCGGACCTTGCCGCGTGCCAGCGCATCGAGGTTGATCTCGAAGCGCACCGCCAATCCGGCCGGGTCGATGTCCAGCCGCACCATGCCGCCGGCCACGCATGGCGTCGACCGCTCGCACAGGGTCAGCACGGGCTGGTCGACGAGCTCCTGGGCAAGTGTCTGCCAGCGGCTCTGGTCGAGCGCGCCCACGTAAAGCGCGTCGCACTGCGCGGCGAGCGGGCGTGCCGCGTCCGGACGCAGAAGCAGCACGGGCCCGCCAGGCCAGGAGATGCCCTGCTGCTGCAGGCGTTCTGCATGCGGGCTGGCGCCGATGAAGCAGACACGCAAGGGGTTGGGCGCGACGGGCCAGCGCGCGTACGCCAGCACGCGGGCCACGGTGTCACGCAGGTCCAGGCCATGCTGCCCCACGTCGCCAATGGCCGGGGTGGCCGCGAGCAGCAGGCCAAGGACGGTACCCGCCAGGCCCTGGCGTCGCAGGAAGGAGGCGGCGTTTCGGCCGGAAAGCATGGCGGATGGGCGGGCTTGTGTCAGCCCTTGCATGGGCAGCGGCGAATGCTGGCAGCGGGCCCGCGCGCCGGCCTGCAGCAGCCGCTGCATGTCGCCGTCAGCTCTTGTACTTGATCGTGCAACCGTAAGGCTGCGTCTGCGCCTGGCTGATGGGCTTGCCCGCCAGCACCTCGGAAAGGCCCTGGCGCACGTAGTTGGTGGCCGTCTGGATGTCGCTGGCGCGGGCCGAGGCGATGGAGTCGATGCCGCCGGCATAGACCAGCGTGCCCTGCGGGTTGACGATGTACATGTGCGGGGTGGTGCGCGCACCGTACGCCTTGCCGACCGAGCCTTCCTCGTCCATCAGCGTCGCGGTGGGAGCGCCGGACTTGTCCTGGATCCAGGCTGCGAGCCGCTGCGGCGGCAGGTAGTCGGAGGCGGCCTTCTCGGTCGAATTGACCGCCAGCCAGACCACGTCCTTGGCCGTGAATTCCTTCTGCAGGCCGGGCAGGTTGGCGCTGTCGTAGTGCTTGCGCACGAAGGGGCAGCCTGGGTTGGTCCATTCGAGCACCACGGTCTTGCCCTTGAACTCGGCCAGCGTGCGCGTCTGGCCACTGGTGTCGGTGAGCGTGAAGGCGGGTGCGGGCTGGCCCACGGACGCGGCGGCCTGGGCGGTGCCGGCCAGCAGCGCGGCACAGGCCGCTGCCGTCGTCAGCAGGGCCGTGCGGCGCCGCAGGAGTGGGTGGAGGGGTCGGATCGTGAACGTCATCGGATCGGCTCCTTGGGGGTTGGTCAATGGTTGTCTTGCGCTGCGGTGCTCACAGGGTTGCGATGGCCGCGCGCAGTTCGGCCACGCTCAGGATTTCGGACAGCACCACCGGCGCGCTGCCCTGGCGGTACAGCACGTAGACGGGCACGCCGCTGCGGCCCAGCGCGCGCAGCGCGGCCGTGATGGCCGGGTCGCGCCGCGTCCAGTCGGCGGTGAGCAGTTGCACGTCCTTGGCCTGCAGGTCGGCCAGCACGCTCTTGTCTGCAAGGGCCGTGCGCTTGTTGTACTGGCAGGTGACGCACCAGGCGGCCGTGAAGTCCACGAAAACAGGCCGGCCCTGGGCCAGCGCCTGCTGCACCTGTTCGGGCGCCCAGGGCTGCCAGCGCGCGCCGGCCTGGGCCACTGGCATCGCCGCCTCCACCGGCCGCAGCACGGCCGGACCAAGCAGGCCCAGCATGCCCACGGCCAGCAGCACGGACAGCGCCCCCATGACCCAGCGCGTACGACCGCCCAGGCCCAGCGCCCAGACCACCGCCGCCAGCGCGACCAGCAGCAGCAGCAGCGCGGCGGCGCCGTCGATGCCGGTCTGCTGACCCAGCACCCAGACCAGCCAGGCCACGGTGGCGAACATCGGGAAGGCCATGCAGCGGCGGAACACGTCCATCCAGGGCCCCGGCCGCGGCAGCCAGCGCACCACGGCCGGCACCAGGCTTGCGAGCAGGAAGGGCAGGGCCATGCCCAGGCCCAGCACCGCGAACACCCCGAGCGCCTGGGCCGTGGGCATGCCGATGGCGAGGCCCATGGAGGCGCCCATGAACGGCGCCGTGCATGGCGAGGCGATGGCCACGGCCAGCACGCCGGACAGGAAAGCGTCGGCAACCGGATTGCGCGCCTGCGCCGTGGCCAGGCGCGAGGGCAGCAGGTGGCCGAACTCGAACAGGCCGGCCAGGTTCAGCCCGAACAGCGTGAACAGCACGGCCAGCGCCGCCACCACGCCCGGCGACTGCAGCTGAAAGCCCCAGCCGAGTTGCTCGCCGGCCGCGCGC
>CAJYRH010000226.1 GCA_913776795.1 uncultured Pseudorhodoferax sp.
GACGCTGTCCGCATTCTCGGACGACCCGCGGGTGCGCTGCGTGATCCTCACAGGCGACCCAGCCGGCCAGGCGTTCTCAGCCGGCGCCAATCTCAAGGACCCCGATGTGCACGCGCTCGGCTCGCCCCGCACCTTCATCGAGGGCCTGCCGCGCTGGCGCAAGTTCGTCACGCACCTTCTGACGGAGTTTCCGAAACCCATCGTCGGTGCGGTGAACGGCTATGCCATCGGCATCGGTTGCATCGCCTCGTTCTGCTGCGATCTGCTGGTCGCGTCCGACAGCGCGGAATGGCGGCTGCCCCAGGTGCGGCTCGGCATTCTGCCGACCTACGGCGGGGCGGGGCGGATCGCGCGCTGGATCGGCCAAGGCCACACCATGAAGATGGCGCTGGGCTTTCCGCTCGATGCCTCGGAGGCCTACCGCATCGGCGTGGCCCAATGGCTGGTGCCGCACGACGCCTTGATGGACAAGACGCGCGCTGTGGCGCAACAGATCGCGCAACTGCCACCGCTGGCCACGCGGCTGGTGAAGGAGTCCGTGTTGCAGGGCGTCCAGGCATCGAACCTGTCCGACGTCGCGCTCGCCGACGTCTACCGGCTGATGGTGCTCGAACGTTCGCAGGACGCGCGCGACGCCCACGTGGCATGGCGTGAGCAGCGCGCGCCGCGTGCCACGGGTGAGTGAGGCCGGCATGGACGCGCAGCAGGCCCTCGATGCCTCCCGCTCTGGTGCCGCCACCGGCGAGGCGCCCGTCGCGGTGGCGCTGTCCGGCATCCGCGTGCTCGACCTGTCGCGGGTCATGGCCGGCCCGCTGTGCACGCAGTTGCTGGCCGACCTGGGCGCCGAGGTCATCAAGATCGAGCGCCCTGGCTGCGGCGACGACAGCCGCGCCTGGGCGCCGCCGACCATGCAGGACCAGCACGGCAGGCCGACGCGCGAGTCGACCTACTTCCATGCCAACAACCGGGGCAAGCGGTCGGTCACCGTGGACCTGTCCGATCCCCAGGGCCAGGACATCGTGCGCCGGCTCGCCGGCATCAGCGATGTTCTGGTGGAGAACTACAAGGTGGGCACGCTGGCGCGTTACGGCCTGGACTACGCGAGCCTGTCCAAGCTCAACCCACGCCTGGTGTACTGCTCGATCACCGGCTTCGGACAGACCGGGCCGTACCGGGAGCGGGCGGGCTACGACACCATCGTGCAGGCGCTCGGCGGTCTCATGAGCATCACCGGCGATCCCGACCAGGAGCCGCAGCGGGTCGGCGTGGCGTTGATCGATGTGATGACCGGCCTGTATGGCGCGCTGGGCGTGCTGGCCGCGCTGCAGCACCGCCAGCGCAGCGGCAGCGGCCAGTGCATCGACCTGGCGTTACTGGATGTGCAGGTGGCCGGCCTGGCGAACATCGGCCTGAACTACCTGGCCACCGGGGAACTGCCGCTGCGCAGCGGCAACACCAACCCCACGGTGCAGCCCAGCGGTGTGTTTCCATGCCGCGATGGCCAGATGATGCTGATCGTCGGCAACGACGGACAGTTCGCAGCTTCTGCCATGCCGCCGGCCTGGCACCACTGCTCGCGGACCCGCGCTTTGCCTCCAACGCCGCGCGCGTGGCCCACCAGGTCGATCTGCATGCCGCGATGCAGGCCGCGATGCGGCAGCGGCCTGTGCAGGACTGGCTGGCCATCTTCGAGACCGCCGGCATTCCGGCCGGTCCGATCAACGACATCGCGCAGACGTTCGCAGACCCGCACGTGCGCGCGCGCGGGGCCGTGGTGGAGCTGCAGCATCCCCTGTTGGGACGCGTGCCCACGCTGGCCAATCCCCTGCGCCTGTCGGACTCGCCGGTGCGGTACCAGCGTGCCGCGCCCGTGCTGTCCGGTCATACGGAGGAGGTCCTCCGCGAGCTGCTGGGCATGCGTGCCGACGATATCCGCGCGCTGGCACAGCGCCGGGTGCTCTGAGCTGCTCTCCGGAACGACCCCCTGAACATGGACGACAACACTTCTTCCCCGCCCCTGCTGTACGAGCGCCGCGATGACGTGGTGCTGCTGACGCTCAACCGGCCCGAGAGGCTCAATGCCGTCAACCTCTCCATGCGCGACCTGCTGCTGGACGCGTGGCGGCGCTTTCAGGAAGATCCGCAGGCCCGCGTGGCCGTGCTCACCGGGGCGGGAACGCGCGCCTTCTGCGCCGGCCGCGACCTGTCCGAACCTTCGGCGGAAGGCCAGCAGGCCTTTCTGCCGATGATCGGCGACAGTGTGCATCTGACCAAGCCGGTGATCGCTGCGGTCAACGGCCTGGCGTACGGTGCGGGCTGGCTGCTGGCCCAGGGCTGCGATCTGTGTGTCGCCAGCGAGCAGGCGCGTTTCGCGTTGCCCGAGGCGAAGGTCGGCCGCGGCGCCGCGTGGGCCTGCTGGCTGGACGGCATGCTGCCCCGCAAGATCGTGCTGGAAGTGTTGATGACCGGCAATCCGCTCGATGCGGCGCGCGCGCGGGAGTTGGGATTCGTCAACCATGTTGTGCCCCCGCACGAGGTCCTGCCGCGAGCCCTGCAACTGGCGGCCGACATCGTGGCGGCGGCACCGCTCAGCGTCGCCGCGTCGCGCGCGATGGTGTATGCGACGGCGGGACTGGACCGCTCGGAGGCCCTGCGGCAGGCCTTTGCACT
>CAJYRH010000227.1 GCA_913776795.1 uncultured Pseudorhodoferax sp.
ACGTGCTGCTGCTCGACGAGCCTTCGGCCTCGCTCGACGGCGCCTCCACGCTGGCGATGGAATCCCTGCTTCTGCAACAGCTCCGCTCCGGCCTCGGCATCGTGATGGTGACGCACTCGCGTGAGCAGGCTGTGCGGATGAGCCATCGCCACTTCGAGATGCGCGACGGCAAGCTGCACGCGCCATGAGCACCATCCATCTTCACGCCACGTTGCTGGTGCTGATCAACGCCCTGGCGTCCGTGCTCCGGCACCTGCAGTTGCATCGGCAGGTGCTCTGGGCCGCTACCCGCATGGTCGTCCAGCTCCTGCTGGTCGGCCTGGTGCTGCGCTTCGTGTTCCAGGCGGCGTCGCCGGCGGCCACTCTCGGGATCGTCGCGCTCATGCTGCTGGCGGCCGCGCGCGAAGTCGCAGTGCGTCCAACTCGGCGTCTCAAGGGTGCCGGGAGTCACCGCATCGCGGCGGTGGTCGTCGGCTTCTCGAGCATCGCCACCGTGTTGCTCGCATTGATGACGGCGATCCGCCCGCAGCCCTGGTACGACCCGCGCTACGCCATCCCGCTGATGGGCATCGTGCTCGGCAGTGTGCTCAATTCGGCCAGCCTGGGTCTCGACAGCTTCTTCGAAGGCATCAGCACCGGGCGCCCGGCGATCGAGGCGCAGCTGGCGCTCGGCGCCAGCATCCACCAAGCGCTGGCCGCACCGATCCGCCATGCGATCCGCCGCGGGATGATTCCGATCATCAACCAGATGTCGGCCGCGGGTGTCATCACGCTGCCCGGCATCATGACGGGGCAGTTGCTGGCCGGCATGGATCCACTCGAGGCCGTGAAATACCAGATCCTGCTGCTTTTCCTGCTCACAGGCGCCGGCGGTCTCGCGTCGGCGGGCGCGGTCTATCTGGCGGCGAGGGCCGTCACCGACGACCGACAGCGCCTGCGCGCAGATCGACTGAAGTAACACTCAGATCATGTTTCAAAAATCCCGAATCTAAAGAAGATCATGAACAGGCACCTTGCTTGCGCGCTCGTTTGGGCATCGACGCTGCATCTGCGACGTTCGATGGCCCGGCTGAGAACACCCACGCCACTGGATCCGCATGCCGACAGGCAGGGCAATTGAACGTGTCGGCGCCACGATCGCAGGTGCAACTGCTGCTCATCCGACACGGTGAGTCCGAATGGAACCTGGCACAGCGTTTCACCGGCTGGGCCGACGTGGGCCTCACGCCGCGGGGTGTGCGTCAGATGCAGGAGGCCGGCCGTGCGATTCGGCGGTCAGGTCTGGTCGTCGACCGCGTCTTCTCCTCGATGCTGGTCCGTTGCGTACGGTCTGTCGACTGCTTGCTGCTCGCAGCGGGAAGTCCATCGGCGCCACGCACAGCCGACTGGCGGTTGAACGAGCGGCACTATGGTGCATTGACGGGGTCATCCAAGGCCGAAGCCATCGCGCGGTACGGTGCCGATCAGGTGCAAGCTTGGCGCAGGTCGTACCGCGCGGTACCGCCGCCGTGGACTCAGGACGATGTCGGTCGGGTGGCGACGGATCCATCGATGGAACCACCCTGCGCAGGGCTGGAACCCCTGCCCTTGGCGGAATCACTCGCGCAAACCGTTCTGCGGGTGACCGCGCTCTGGCAGGAACTGATCGAACCATCATTGGCGTTGGCCCAAACGGTAGCTGTCGTCGGTCATGGCAACAGCCTGCGGGCGCTGGTGATGCAGCTTGAAGAACTCAGTGAACAAGCGGTCTCGTGCCTGGAGATCGCCAACGGCGAAATGCGTGCCTATGAGTCAGGCGCTGGTCGCACACTGCATCTGCAATGCATCTGGCAGCCATCTGCGCTGGCGCCCATCTCAAAAATTCTTTGAGACAGCGGAATAAACGCAGGCGGCCAAGCGTCTGTCTGGATGTCAACTCTGACCAATTCCATCTTCCACAGGACTTCCCATGAAATCTTCCCTTCTGCCCACCCTGATTCTTGCGCTCGCCGCGCTCGCCTCTGGCGCCGCTATGGCCGCCGCTCCTGTCAAGACAGCCGGCGGCATGCTGGTCAACACCAGCGGCATGACGCTCTACACCTTCGACAACGACACGGCGGGCAGCGGCAAGAGTGCCTGCAACGGCCCGTGCGCCGGACTGTGGCCACCGGTGATTGCAGAAGCGGACGCGAAGCCCGAAGGCGACATGACCATCGTTGTGCGCGACGACGGCACCAAGCAGTGGGCCTACAAGGGCAAGCCGGTGTACCTGTACAAGTCCGACATGAAGGTCGGCGACATGACTGGCGACAACTTCAAGAACGTCTGGCACGTCATCAAGCCCTGACCGACCAGAACGGAAGAGAGCACGACGCTTCATCCCATGCGCGCACAGGACGAAGCCTCGATCGTCGCCTGCATTCCCAGCCTGCGCCGTTACGCGCGCGGGCTGGTGGCAGACACCGAGCGAGCTGACGACCTGGTGCAGGACACGCTGGAACGGGCTTGGAGTCGGTTCTCGCTTTGGCAGAAACGCGGCGACATCCGCGCCTGGATGTTCGGCATCATGCACAACCACTTCATCGACGGTGTACGCGCCAAGGGCAGGCGACCCGAGGACAGCGCGGGCGACGACCTGCCCGAAATCCCACAACGAGCCAGCCAGTCCGACGGCATCGAGGTCCGCGACCTGGACCGCGTCCTGCAGCGGCTGCCCGTGGAGC
>CAJYRH010000228.1 GCA_913776795.1 uncultured Pseudorhodoferax sp.
CCCGGCCGGGACCGGCCCACGCGCAGGCGCCGGCCCGCAACCCATGGCTTAGACTGGCGCGAACACGCCACCAGCGCCGCCGTCGCGCGGCCGTCGATCCATGATGTCCGAGTTGAGTGCACCGACCGACGCGTTCAGTTCCAACGCCACCGAGTCCACCCCGCTGGGGCGCCTTGCTGCACTGGGCGACGTGCGCCACTACCGCAAGGGCACGATCCTGATCCATGAGTCGGACCATGGCGACACGCTGTTCATCGTCATGGAAGGACGCGTCAAGGTCTTCAGCACCGATTCCAACGGCCGCGAAATCACTTTGGGCGTGATCGTCGCCGGGGACTACTTCGGCGAGATGGCGCTGGACGGCGGGCCGCGCTCGGCCAGCGTGATCACTCTGGAGCCGGCCGTGTGCTCGCTGGTGTCGCGCGCCACGTTGCTCGCCTTCATCGGACAGGAACCGGGCTTTGCGCTCGACCTGCTGGGCAAGGTGATCCGACGCGCGCGCTCGGCCACCAACGCGGTGCGCAACCTGGCGTTCACCGATGTGTACGGCCGCATCACCCAGCTGTTGACGGAGCTGGCAGAGCCCCAGCCCGACGGCACGGCGCTGATGCGCGAGCGCATGACGCAGCAGGACATTGCCAGCCGCGTCGGCTGCAGCCGCGAAATGGTGAGCCGCATCATGAAGGACCTGGAGGCCGGCGGCTATGTGGGCCTGCGCGACCGGCGCATCGCCCTGCTGGCGAAGCTGCCGGCGCGCTGGTAGGCGCAGCGGGTCAGGACTGCTCTTGCGGCGCGCGGCCGCGCACCGGCGGCAGCAGCAGGCCGAACACGCCCAGCGCCAGGCGCGCCATCGCGGTGCCGGCCTGTCCCAGTGCCACGCCGAGGTCGCGCACGGGCTGCACCACGGCTTGCTGCCACCGGCCCGACTGCAGTGCACGGCCCACAGCACGTGCCTGCGTCTGCGGCAGCGGGTCCCAGGCGAAGTAGGCCGCCGACCCGCGCTCGGCACCTGAGGATTCCAGCACCACGCGCTGGCCCGCCTGCACCACGAGTCCCCGCCCCGGCACCAGGAACAGGTCGCCGGACGCCTGGGAGTCCGTGTGCAGCATGTCCATGGTGACCCAGACACGGCCGTCTGCGATGCGCAACACGCCCGCGCGGGACGGGACCAGGCTCAAGGCCTGGCCAGCGTCGAGCTTCCAGCATCCCGGCAGGGCTGCGGAGGATGGGGATTGATGCGTGCTTTGCGTGGCTTGGGTGAACATGGCGGGCTCCTGAGTGGGGTGCTTGGGAGTGGATGATCGACCCCCGACCCTTGGCGGTCCAATGAATTCGCGCTAGGCTATTGATTCGCCAGGCGCATCAATTTCACCGCCGCAACTGCGATGCAGCATTCCCAGACCCATCTGCGCACCCGACCGGTATCGGCCGGCTACCTTCGCGCCTTCCTTGCAGTTTCGCGCCACCTCAACTTCCGTGTTGCCGCGGAGGAACTGGCCCTGACCCAATCGGCCGTGAGCCGGCAGATCCAGGCACTGGAGGAAGAAGTCGGTGTGCCGCTCTTCCTGCGCCACACGCGGGCCGTGGAGCTGACCGGCGCTGGCGCGCAGCTGCTGGCCGCCGCGGCGCCAGCGCTGGAGCGGGTGGACGGCGCGGTCCGCCAGGTACGCCAAAGCGCAGGGCGGCGCAGCGTGTCGCTGACCACCTTCGCCTCCTTCGCCTCGATGTGGCTGATCCCGCGGCTGGAGGCGTTCCAGCGTGACCATCCGGACATCGACATCCGCATCGATGCCACCGACGCCGTGGTCGACCTGGACATCTCCGACGTGGACATGTCGCTGCGCTACAGCCATTTCTCCAACATGCCGGCCGACGGCCGACGGCTGTTCGGAGAACAGCTGACTCCGGTGGCCAGCCCCTGGCTGCTCAAGAGCGGCGTGCGCCTCCAGCAGCCCGGGGACCTGGGTCAGTTCACGATGATCGAGGCCGGCGATGCGCACGCCACACACCTGCAGTGGCTGACCTGGCAGCGCTGGATCGACCTGCAGCTGCCGCCCGCGCAGGCACGCAAGTTCCAGCCGCAACGCTGGCTGTACTTCAATTACGCGTACCAGATGGTGCAGGCTGCGCTGGCAGGCCAGGGCCTGGTGCTGGCCCGCCTGCCGCTGGTGGCCGAAAGCATGGCCAGCGGTGATCTGGTCGAAGTGCTGCCCGGCCGGCGCATGGATTCCCCGATGACTTACTGGCTCAAGCTGGCACCACGCCGCGAGACGCGACCCGAGGTCCAGGCTTTCTGCGACTGGCTCATGCGCCAGGCGGCGCTGACGCGTGCCGCGGTGGGCGATGCGCCCGACCCCGACACGGTCGACGACATCGACTGAGCGCTACCGGATGGGCCACACCACGCCGTGGTCGTTCAGGATGGCGTCCAGCGGGACATCGTGGGGCTCGGGCTCGAAGTCGTCCAGAAAGCCGGTGCCGAAGCCCAGGCCCACCGTCAGCGGCTTGGGCTGCAGCGTGGCCAGCGTGCGGTCGTAGAAGCCGCCGCCATAACCCAGGCGGTAACCCCCCGCCGCATAACCCACGCAGGGCACGAACAGCAGCGTGGGCACCACCACCTCGGTGCCCTTGGGCTTGGGGATGCCGTAGGCGTCCTCCTCCATCGGACATCCCGGGTACCAGGCGTGGAAGGTCAGCGTCTTGTGCACCTTGTCGACCACGGGCAGGCCGATGCGCTTGCGCGTCGCCTCGCCCTGCAGCTCGCCGTCTTCCTTCCAACGGTGCAGGGCCGGCAGCGGATCGAATTCGCCCTTGATGGGCCAGTAGGCGCCGATCACCGTGTCGGTCCGGCCGACCAGCCAGATGCGCATGACCTGCTGCAGGGCTTGCGCGCGCTCCAGCCGGTCGGGCAGGGCCAGACGCGCTTCCAACAATCCAGCGCGCAAGGCCTTGCGCTCGCGCGCCTTGTCCTCGGCCGATTTCTCCATAATCCTCCCCCATGCAAGTACGGGCCATTCTGACATCGATCATCCTCATGGCCGGCCTGGGCGCGGCCCTGCCCAGCCCGGCCCAGACCGGCGCCGACCAGCTCATCCTGGACATGCAGCAGGCCGCGCGGCGCAACGACAAGGCGCGGCTGTCCAGCCTGCTGCCGCAGGTGCGCGGCCACGTGCTCGAGCCCTGGGCTGCTTACTGGGAAGCCCGCAGCCGGCTGGAAGACTTCACGAGTGCCGACATGCAGGCCTTCAGCGCCCGCTATCCCGGCAGCTACCAGGAGGACCGGCTGCGCAACGACTGGCTGCTGCTGTTGGGCCAGCGCCGCGACTGGAGCACCTTCGCGGCCGAGCATCCCCAGTACCGCATGGGCGACGACCGCCAGGTGCGGTGCTATGCGCTTCTGGTCGACCAGCTGCGCAGCAGCGAGCCGGCCCCGCAGGCCGCGGCTGAGCAGGTGCGCCGGCTCTGGCTGGCCCAGCGCGACGCCGACGACGGCTGCACCCAGGCCGCCGACCGCCTGTACGCCACCAAACGCCTGCCGGCCGAGGATGTCTGGCGCAAGGCCCGTCTGTCGGCCGAGGCCAACCGCAGCCGCGCGGCGCGCGACGCCGTGCAGATCGTCGCGCCCGATGCGCTCGACCAGGTCGGCCAGCTGCTGGACAGCCCGGTGCGCTACCTGGCAGGGCGCAGCATTGCCGCCTCCAAGCTGCGGCGCGAACTCATCACGCTGGCCTTGGTCAAGCTGGCCGCCTCGGACCCGGAACAGGCCGCCGCGGCGCTGGACACCAAGTGGAGCGTTCACCTCACCGCCGAGGAGCGCAACTGGATCTGGGGCACGATCGGCAAGCAGGCGGCCATCCGCCGCTCGCCCTCCACCTGGGACTACTTCAGCAAGGTCCAGCGCGACACCGACCTGCACGACGAGATGCTCACCTGGAAGGCCCGGACCGCACTGCGCGAGGGCCAGTGGAAGGTGTTGACCACCACCATCCAGGCCATGAGCGACGAGAGCCGACTCGACCCGACCTGGATCTACTGGCGCGCCCGCGCCTTGCAGAAGATCGGCAGCGAGGCCGACCGCGCCGAGGCACTGCAGCTGTACGAGAGCATCGCCAGCGTGCGCGGCTTCTACGAGCAGCTCGCCCTGGAGGAGCTGGGCCGCAAGATCGAGGTGCCGCCGGCGCCCCCGCCGCTCACGCCGGACGAGAAGGCGTTCGCCCGTGGCAACGCCAGCCTGCAGCGTGCGCTGTACGCCATCGGCATCGGCCTGCGCAGCGAGGGCGTGCGCGAGTGGAATTACGCCACCAATCTGCACACGCCCGGCGGCATGGCCGAGCGCGACCTGCTGGCCGCGGCCGACCTGGCCTGCGAGCGCGAGGTGTGGGACCGCTGCATCAATACCAGCGAGCGCACGCGCCAGTCCATCGATTTCGCGCAACGCTTCCCGATGCCCTTGCAGGACTCGGTCGTCCCCCGCAGCCGGGCGATCAACCTCGACCCGGCCTTCGTCTACGGACTGATCCGCCAGGAGTCGCGTTTCATCATGGACGCGCGCTCGCACGTGGGCGCCTCTGGCCTGATGCAGGTGATGCCCGCCACGGCACGCTGGACCGCGCGCAAGATCGGCCTCACCGACTTCACGCCCGGCCAGATCAACGACCGCGAGACCAACATCGCCATCGGCACGGGCTACCTGAAGCTCGTGCTGGACGACTTCGCCGGCTCCATGCCCATGGCCGCCGCAGCCTACAACGCGGGCCCCGGGCGGCCACGCGTGTGGCGCGGCCAGGCCGGAAGCCCGACGCTGGAAGCCGCCATCTGGGCCGAGAACATCCCGTTCAACGAGACGCGCGATTACGTCAAGAAGGTGGTCTCCAACGCCACCAATTACGCGGCCATCCTGACGGGCCAGCCGCAGTCGCTCAAGGCGCGCATGGGCACCGTGGGGCCGCTTGCCGCCGGGGCGGCCGACCCGAGCCGCGAACTGCCCTGAGCCGCCGCAGCACGCGATGGACGACGCCCTGGCCCGCATCGGCAGCACCATCGCGCAGGAGTTTTCCGATCTGCCAGATGTGGAGAGCGCCACCCGCATCGTGCTGCGGCTGGCCCTCGCAGCGCTGCTCGGCGGCCTGCTGGGCATCGAGCGCGAATCGAAGGGAAAGGCGGCTGGCGTGCGCACCCACATGCTCGTGGCCATGGGCGCTGCCATGTTCGTGCTGGCGTCCCAGCAGTTCGGCATCAACGCTGCCGACATGAGCCGCGTCCTGCAGGGCGTGATCGCCGGCGTCGGTTTCCTGGGTGCCGGCACCATCCTCAAGGGCGATGCCGAACACCGGGTGCAGGGCCTGACGACGGCGGCTGGCATCTGGATGACGGCCGCCATCGGCGTCGCCGCCGGCATGGGCAAGGAGAGCACCGCCTTGCTGGCCACATTGCTGACGCTCGCGATCATGGCCTCGCTGCCGCTGTTCACGCGCAGGTTCGAACGCCCTGAAGCCGAAGCCGGAGGCGCTCCGTCCGAACGCGCGCCGCGCTGAAGATGCCCGCCCGCGGCCGCGGTGCCGCAGCGTCCGCCGATCAGGCTGGCCCGGCCTGTGCATGCAGGCGCTGCCGGACTACAACCGGCCGCGGCCTGCGATGGCCGCGTCCCGCGTCATGCCGCCGACACGTGGTTGTCACAAGCCCTGCCTAGCATGGTTCGCCGAGGACCCTGCCCATGACCGACAAGCTTCTTCCCGACCACCACGACAGCGTGATGCAGCGCATCGAACGCGACCTGCTCGACAGCTACGACGAGGAGCTGGAGATGGAGATCGACGATGGCCGCCTTGCTGCCGTCGCCCAAGACCGTGCCGAGGACGGCCTGGGCCGTCAGACCTATTTCCGCGAGTTGCTGCGACTGCAGGGCGAACTGGTCAAGCTGCAGGACTGGGTGCAGTTCCACAAGAAGAAGGTGGTCATCCTGTTCGAGGGCCGCGATGCCGCCGGCAAGGGCGGCGTGATCAAACGCATCACCCAGCGCCTGAATCCGCGCGTGTGCCGGGTGGCTGCACTACCGGCACCCAACGACCGCGAACGCACACAGTGGTACTTCCAGCGCTACGTCTCGCACCTGCCAGCGGGCGGCGAGATCGTGCTGTTCGACCGCAGCTGGTACAACCGCGCGGGCGTCGAACGCGTGATGGGCTTTTGCAGCGATGACGAGTACGAGGAGTTCTTCCGTACGGTGCCCGAGTTCGAGAAGATGCTGATCCGCTCGGGCATCACCCTGGTGAAGTACTGGTTCTCCATCACCGACGACGAGCAGCACCTGCGCTTTCTGGGACGCATCCACGACCCGCTCAAGCAGTGGAAGCTGTCGCCCATGGACTTCGAGAGCCGCCGCCGCTGGGAGGCCTACACCAAGGCCAAGGAGACCATGCTGGAGCGCACGCACACCACCGAGGCGCCCTGGCACGTGGTGCAGGCCGTCGACAAGAAGAAGGCCCGACTGAACTGCATCAGCCACCTGCTCACGCAACTGCCGTACGAGGAGATCGCACATCCGACCATCGTGCTGCCCGAGCGTGCGCGCAACCCCGAGTACATCCGCCACCCGGTCCCGGCCAGCATGTACGTGCCCGACCGCTACTGAGCGCTGTTCACGGCAACGATGAGGCGATGCGGCGCTGACGCCCGGCATCGACGCACGTTCTGGCACAAGCTGCGTGATTCCTTGGGGACCATGGCGCAACGCGTCCCGTCGTGCCTGCGCGCCACGGACACGATGGCCTGCTCGCCGCTCAGGGGTTGGCGCGCCACGGTGGCGATCGGGCTCTCCCCGATGGGCGACCGCAATCAGGCGGGATCTGCCACGGAGCGAAGCAGAGCGGAACAGCCCCCGCCTCGGGCCGCCCGCCCCGCCGCAGCTGCCACCGGTCATCAATTGCCCGTGGATTGCGCATCAATGCAGCGCACCCACCGCGCTAGCATGTCGCTCCCAACTTCACGGCAAGCGCACCATGCTCAAGCTCTACATCGCCAACAAGAACTACTCGTCCTGGTCGCTGCGGGCCTGGCTGCTGATGGCCCAGGCCGGCATCGCCTTCGACGAGGTCATGGTTCCGTTCGACGACCTGGCGGACGCATCGCCTTTCAAGCAGACGCTGAAGCCGCTCGCGCCGACAGGCCAGGTGCCGCTGCTGGTCGACGGCGACCTGGTGGTCTGGGACACGCTGGCCATTGCCGAATACCTGGCCGAGAAGTTTCCCGAGAAGAAGCTGTGGCCCGGCCCCACCAGTGCCCGCGCCAGGGCGCGCAGCGTCTGCGCCGAGATGCACTCCGGCTTCGCCGCACTGCGCCGGCACTGTCCGATGAATGTGGAAGCTGCGCTGCCCGAGATGGGCCGCGTGATCTGGCGCGACCAGGCCGCCGTGCGCGCCGACGTGGCGCGCATCGTCGCCATGTGGGAGGAATTGCTGGCCGTTCACGGCGGCCCCATGCTGTTCGGCGATTTCGGCATCGCCGACGCCTATTACGCGCCGGTCTGCGTTCGGCTGTCCCAGTTCGCGCTGCCGGTACCTGCGGCCATCACCGGCTACATCGAACGCGTGCGCGCGTTGCCGGCCATGCAGCGCTGGACCGAGGCAGCCCTGGCCGAGCACCGCTTCGTGGACTTCGACGAGCCTTACCGTGCAACACCCTGAAGCTCAGCTGTGCAGTTGGCGCACGCGGTAGGTGGCATCGAACACCAGACGGCCAGGCACGCCCTGGTTCATGACCGTGTAGCGCAACAGCTTGATCGGCGTCTCGTTGAAGGTGGCATAGAGCTGCCCGGCCATCATGCGCGCGGCCGCCTGGCGGATGGCGGGCCTTTCGGCGTCGATCTGCACGGTCAGACGGTCCGGCCCGCTGTGCACCACCGACATCCGGTCCAGGCCGCCGAGCTCCTCGAAGGCCGGAATCGTCAATCGTTCAGTGGATTGGGCCTGGGCTTGCATCGGGATCCTTCCTCGGCAGACGTTTCGGAAAACGCCGCATTCTGAAAAGCCCTGGCAACAACCCTTGTAGGACGGGACCGCACGTGGCTGCGGTCCCAAGCAGTCGACAGTTCCAAAAAAAAGGGGCGCCGGCGCCCCCTCGATCTCTCTGTGCGACGCACTCAGAGCTTGAACGGCACGACTTCCTGGCGCTGCTCGCCCAGGCCATCGATGCCCAGCGTGACCACGTCACCCTTCTTGAGGAACACCGGGGGCTTCATGCCCATGCCCACACCGGGCGGCGTGCCCGTGGTGATCACATCGCCCGGCACCAGCGTGTTGAGCTGGCTCACGTAGCTGACCAGCTTGGCCACATTGAAGATCATGGTCTTGGTGTTGCCGGTCTGCATGCGCACGCCGTTCACGTCCAGCCACATGCCGAGCTTCTGCACATTGGCAATCTCGTCGCGCGTGACCAGCCAGGGACCGATCGGGCCGAAGGTGTCGAAGCCCTTGCCCTTGTCCCAGGTCAGGCCGTGCTCGAGCTGCCACGCGCGTTCGCTGACGTCGTTGATCACGCAAAAGCCCGCCACATAGTTCAGCGCGTCTTTCTGCGACACATAGCGCGCGCGCGTGCCGATGACCACGCCAAGCTCCACCTCCCAGTCGGTCTTGACCGAACCCTTGGGCAGCATGACGGGATCGTTCGGGCCCTGGATGCAGCTGTTGGCCTTGGTGAAGACCACGGGCTCGGACGGGATGGGCATGCCGGACTCGGCCGCGTGGTCGGCGTAGTTCAGGCCGATGGCGATGAACTTGCCGACATCGGCCACCGGGCTGCCGAAGCGCGGCTTGCCGCGCACCAGCGGCAGCTTGTCGGTCTTGACCTTGCGGATCCTGGCCAGGGCTGCGTCGCCGAGCTGGGCCGGGCCGATGTCGGGCACCACGGACGACAGGTCGCGCAACTGGCCGTTGGCGTCGATGAGGCCAGGTTTTTCCTTGCCGGGGTTGCCGTAGCGGACGAGTTTCATGTCTTGTTTTCCTTCTTGGAGATCAGTAAGTGGAACGGCCGCCCGAGAGGTCGAACACCGCGCCGGTCGAGAACGAACAGTCTTCGGAGCAAAGCCAGCCGACCATGGCCGCGACCTCCTCGACTGTACCGAAGCGGCCCATGGGGATCTTGGACAGCATGAAGGCGATGTGCTCGGGCGTCATCTGGTCGAAGATCGGCGTCTTCACCGCGGCCGGAGTGATGCAGTTCACGCGGATGCCAGTGTCGGCCAGCTCCTTGCCCAGCGACTTGGTCAGGCCGATCACGGCGGCCTTGCTCGCACTGTAGGCGCTCGCATTGGGATTGCCGTCCTTGCCGGCCACGGAAGCGATGTTGACGATGCGGCCGTAGTTCTTCGCGCGCATCAGCGGCACGATCTCGCGGCAGCAGAAGAACAGGCCGTTGACATTGACCTGCTGCACCTGCTCCCAGGCCTCGGGCGGATAGTCCCACAGCTTGACATTGGGGCCGGTGATGCCGGCGCTGTTGACCCGGAGGTCGATGGCCGCGTGCGCTGCGGCGGTCTGGCGCGCAGCCGCGGCCACGCTGGCGTGCGCTGCAACGTCGACCTGCACTGCATCGGCCCCGGCGCCCAGCGCGGCCGTGGCCCTGGCGAGCGCCTCGGCATTGCGGTCCCATAGCGTGACCGTGCCGCCCGAAGCCAGCACGCGTTCGGCGATGCCATAGCCCAGCCCCACGGCCCCGCCCGTGATGACTGCGTGGCGGCCCTTCAGGTCGAGCTGGTTCATATGGTCATGCCCCCGTCCACCGAGAACACCTGGCCCGTGGCGAACACCGATTCGTCGCTGGCGAGGTAGGTCACGATGGGCACGATCTCGGCCGCCTGGGCGAGCCGGCCCATGGGCTGGCGCGCAACGAAGGCCTTGCGCGCCTCTACCGGGTCGGACTGGGCATTGATGCGCTCGCCCAGCGAGGGAGTGTCCACCGTGCCCGGGGCGATGGCGTTGCAGCGGATGCCGCGCGCCACGTAGTCGGCCGCCACGCTCTTGGTCAGGCCGATCACCGCGGCCTTGCTGGTGCCGTAGACGCAGCGGTTGGGCAGGCCTTTCAGGCTGCTGCACACGCTGGCCATGTTGATGATGCTGCCCCGGCCCTGCCCGCCCTGGCCGTTGTCGTTGGCCAGCATGCGCGGCAGCGCTGCCTGGATGGCCCAGAACTGCGCGCGCACGTTGAGGTTCAACGCGAACGCCAGGTCGTCGTCGCTCGCGTCGAGGATGGGACCGTTGTGCACCACGCCGGCGCAGTTGAACAGCACGTCGATGCCCGGCATGCCGGCCACCAACGCCGCGATGGCGGCCTTGTCCATGACATCGAGCCGCTGCGCATGCACCATCGGCTGCCTCGCGTAGGCCTGCTCCAGCAGGCCCTGGTTGACGTCGGTGGCCCAGACTTCCGCGCCCTCGCGTGCCAGCGCCTCGACCGCCGCCCGGCCGATGCCCTGGCCGGCCGCGGTGACCAACACTTTCTTGCCCTGCAATCGCATCGCGTTTCCTCTCTTTCAGGGTTTCGCCGGATGGGTGGGATCCGGCCGCTGTGGAATTATCAATTGGCCTGACCACTTGGCCAATTCAGTACAAGCCCTAACAGAGAGCCGCCGTGCCACTGCAGTCCATCGCCCCGCAGCGCCTGTACCGCCAGATCGCGGACCAGTTGCGCGAACTCATCGGGCGCGGCGAATTCGCCGTGGGCGCGCGCCTGCCGGCCGAGCGCGACCTGGCACAGCAGCTGGGCGTCAGCCGCCCCTCGGTGCGCGAGGCGCTGATCGCGCTGGAAGTGGAGGGCTGGGTGGAGGTACGCACCGGCTCGGGTGTCTACGTGATCGAGCGCGAACACCGCGCCGCCACGGCGCCTGTGGCCAGCGCCATGGCGCACGAATGGGGGCCGCTCGAGCTGATCCGCGCACGCCGCGTGGTCGAGGGCGAGACAGCCGCCATCGCGGCGCAGCAGCGCAAGCGCAGCCACCTGGACGCCCTGGACCGCGCACTGCAGACCATGCGCGAACTGGCCGCCCGCAAGGTCATGCCGCTCGAAGGCGACCGCGCCTTCCACCTGGCCATCGTCGAGGCCTGCGACAACACCGTGCTGACCGAGACCGTGCAGAGCTTCTGGGACTCGCGCCGCGGCCCTATCTTCACGCGGCTGGGCGGCTATTTCGAGACCGTGTCGTCCTGGCGCATGGCGATCGCAGAACACGAGGCCATCCGCGACGCAGTGGTTGCGCGCGATGCCGAAGCCGCACGTTCGGCCATGCACGTGCACATGGACAAATCCCACCAGCGCTTTTCCGCCAGCTGGCGGCGCGCCAAAGACCAGCACGCCCCCTGAACGATCCACCCCGCAACCCGAAGGAGACACCCATGCACAAGCGACAGACCCTCAAGATCCTGGCCATGACCGGCGCCCTGGCCTGCACCCTGGGCGCCGCCGGTCTCGCCCAGGCGCAGACCAAGCTCAAGTGGGCCCATGTCTACGAGACCTCCGAGCCCTTCCACAAGTACTCGGTCTGGGCTGGCGAGGAGATCAAGAAGCGCACCAACGGCAAATACGAGATCACGGTGTTCCCGGCCTCCACGCTGGGCAAGGAGGCCGACATCAACCAGGGCCTGACGCTGGGCACGGTGGACATCGTGCTGACCGGCGCCAGCTTCGCCGGCCGCAGCTACACGCCGCTGTCGATCAGCTACTTCCCGTTCATCTTCCGCGACGCCGAGCACCAGCTCAAGTACGCCACCAGCGACGTGTTCAAGGAACTGGCCAAGGGCTACGACGACAAGACCGGCAACCACATCACGGCGCTGAGCTACTACGGCGCGCGCCACGTGACCAGCAACGCGGCCAAGCCCGTCGCCAAGCCCGAGGACATGAAGGGCCTGAAGATCCGCGTGCCCGATGCGCCGGCCTACCTGGCCTTCCCGCGCGCGCTGGGCGCCAACGCCACGCCGATCGCGTTCGCCGAGGTCTACCTGGCCCTGCAGAACAACACCGTGGACGCGCAGGAGAACCCGCTGCCCACCATCGAGGCCAAGAAGTTCTACGAGGTGCAGAAGAACATCTCGCTGACCGGCCACATCGTCGATTCGCTGCTGACCGTGGTCTCGGGCAGCCTGTGGAACAAGCTCAGCGCGGACGAGAAGAAGATCTTCGGCGACGTGATGGTGGAGGCCGCAGAGAAGACCGGCCGCGAAATCATCGCCTCCGAAGCCCGCCTGGTCGAGGAGTTCAAGAAGAAGGGCAACAACGTGATCACGGTCGACAAGGATGCCTTCCGCGCCGCCGTGCTCAAGAACACCAAGCCCACGGACCATGGCTACCGCCAGCAGGACTACGACCGCATCACTGCCATCAAGTAGAGCTCTCCCCCGTTTGGCCGGCTCACTGCGTGTAGCCGGCCGATACCCCCACAGGGGGCGCACCCAGCGGCCTGGCAGAGCCAGTTCCGCGGGTGCACTCGAACGGGCTTCGCTGCGCTTGCCCACCGAAGCACGAGGCCATCTGGAGAACACATGTCCGAACAAAAAATCATCGACGACGATGGCAACTTCCACGTCGAGGACGAAGAAGTCGATCTCTCGTCCACCATCACAGAAGGCTGGGTCGCACTGGCGCTGTTCTGGCTGCTGGGCGCCACCGTGCTCTACCAGTTCGTCACGCGCTACGTGCTGAACGACTCGGCGGCCTGGACCGAGGAGGTCGCGCGCTACATGCTGATCGGCGTGGTCTTCATCGGCGCGGCCATCGGCGTGCGCAAGAACAACCACATCCAGGTCGATTTCTTCTACCGCCACATGCCGGCGGCCATGGGCCTGTGGCTGTCGCGCGTGGTCGACGTGGTGCGCATCGCGTTCTTCGTCGCGGCCGCCGTCATGACCGTGCAGATGATGCTCAAGATCGGCAGCAACACGCGCATGACCGTCATCGACGCGCCCATGAACATCGTCTACGCCATGTGCTGCATCGGCTTCGCCGCGATGGCCTGGCGTTCGCTGCAGGTCGCGCGCATCCACTGGGCACGCGGCTACAGCGTGCTGGAACGCCCGGAAACCACCATCGAAGACCGCTAGACACGCGCCCCCATGCTCAAGATCCTGTTCCTGTTCTTCATGGCCGGCGGCATCCCGGTGGCCATCGCCATGGCCGGCGCCTCGCTGGTCTACATCCTGATCTCGGGCAACCTGCCGCCCTTCGTGGTGGTGCACCGCATGGTCAGCGGCATCGACAGCTTTCCGCTGCTGGCCGTGCCCTTCTTCATCCTGGCTGGCAACCTCATGAACAACGCCGGCATCACCACGCGCATCTACAACTTCGCGCTGGCGCTGGTGGGCTGGCTCAAGGGCGGCCTGGGCCATGTGAACATCGTCGGCTCGGTGGTGTTCGCGGGCATGAGCGGCACGGCGATCGCCGACGCCGCGGGCCTGGGCACCATCGAGATCAAGGCCATGAAGGAGCATGGCTACAGCACCGAGTTCGCGGTCGGCGTGACGGCCGCATCGGCCACGCTGGGGCCCATCATTCCGCCCAGCCTGCCCTTCGTGATCTACGGGATGATGGGCAACGTGTCCATCGGCGCGCTGTTCCTGGCGGGCCTGCTGCCAGGCTTGCTCATGACCATCCTCATGATGCTCACGGTGGCCTACTACGCGCACAAGAACGGCTGGGGCCGCGACATGAAGTTAAGCGGCCCGCGCCTCGTGAAAGCGCTGTCGGAGCTGGCGGTCGTGGTCGGCTGGCCGCTGGGGCTGTGGCTCATCGTCGACAAGCTGAACCTGCCGGCCCAGCCCACGGTGTTCGCGGGCCTGGCCTCGCTGTTCATCCTGGACAAGCTGTTCAAGTTTGAGCCCTGCTGCCCATCATGACGCCCGTGCTGCTGATCGGCGGCATGAGCACGGGCCTGTTCACGCCCACCGAGGGCGCCATCGCGGCCTGCCTGTGGGCCATGATCCTGGGCTTCGTCTGGTACCGCACT
>CAJYRH010000229.1 GCA_913776795.1 uncultured Pseudorhodoferax sp.
GGCCCGTACGACGTCGAGATCTCCGATGCGCCGGGCGTGAGCGGCTACGACCCCAGCTTCGCGGCGACGGCCGGCAGCACGCGCCTCGGCTCCGCCACCGTGGCCCAGGCGCTGAATGCGGGCACCAACGTCACGGTATCGACGGGCAGCGGCGGCGCGCAGGCGGGCACGATCGCGGTGGACGGTGCGCACATCCGTGTGTCCAGCCCCACCCCGGGCAGCCTGACCCTGGCCGCGGAAGGTGGCATCGGCCTGGTCTACTCGTCGCTGGAGAGCACCGGCGGGCCCCTGCCGGTCAGCCTCCTGGCCGGCCGCAGCGGCACGGGCGGCATCGCGTTGCGCGGCTCGAGCCTGCGCACGAACGGGGGCGACCTGTTCGTGGGCGGCTTCGGCACGGGCCTGGATCCCGACGGCGGCAGCTTCGGCAACGCCGCCCCGTCCGGCGTGGCGATGCGTGACGCCAGCACGCTGGATGCCGGCAACGGCCGGCTCGAGATCCGTGCAACCGCCACCGGGTCTGGCTCCGTGGCCATCGGCGCCGGCAACGGCAACAGCCGGCTCTCGGGCTCGGACATCGTGATGCGCGCCCACCATCCCGACGGCGTCGGCATCTTCCTGTCGGACGTCACGATGACGGCGCGCCACGGGATCGACCTGCAGGGGCGCGGGGCGGGCGTCGGGGTGCGCATCGACTCCGCCGAATACCTCACGCTGCTCAGCGTCGCGCCCCCGGCCAGCGACGGGACGGCCGCCCTCGTGCTGAAGGGCCGCAGCGACGGCACCGCGGCCGGGGTGTCGGTGGAGTCTTCGCGCAACCTGACCATGTCGCCGACCCAGCTCAAGGTCAGCAACGGTGCCAGCATGGCGGTCCTCGGTGCCAATGCCAGCACCGATCCCCTGGGCGGCATGGCGGCCGTCGTGCTCACGGCCGACTTCGAGGCGCAGCCCGGCGACATCCTGCTCTACAGCGATGCCGGCGGCGGCGCGATCTCCGTGCGCACCTTCGACGCCGGCAATGGCATCTCCATCCTGGGCCCTGCGCCGAATGCGCCGGGAACGCAGGCCTACCTGCAGGCCGACACGAGCGGCCTGTCGGTGGTGGCCGACGGCGGATGGCTGACGCTGGGCCATGGCCGGCTCCAGGCGGGCGGCCCGATCGACCTGCGCGCCGACCGGATCACGCTGTCCTCTGCGGCGGCCATCCGCTCCACCGCGGGCGGCGACGCGGTCGTGCTGCGTGGCCCGGGTGCCGACGGCCTGGCGGCCTTCAACAACGACGCCGGCTCCGGCGCGCTGTCGGCGCCCAACGGCCGCTGGATCGTCTGGGGCAGCGAGATCCTGCAGGCTTCGCAGAATTTTCTGGATGGCGGCCTGGCGTACGACTTCAAGCGCTACGGCGTGGCCGACGCCGGCGCCTGGGCGGGCGACAGCGGCAACGGCTTCGTCTTCCATGCCGGCCACATCGCCGACGTCAGCGCCTCGGTGCGCGACAAGGTCTACGACGGCAGCACCACGGCCTTCCTGTCGGGCGGGACGGCGCAGGGCGTCAACGGCGACGGCGGCAGCCTGCGGCCCGGTGCCACATCGGACTTTGTCGACAGGAACGTCGGCACCGGCAAGCAGGTGTCCGTCCCGACCTCTGCATCCTTTGCCATCGTCGACAGCAACGGCAAGCCGGTGTACGGCTACGGCACCCGGGCCAGCCAGATCCTGCGCGCCACGGTCACGCCGGCCATGCTCGACATCGGACAGATCGTCGCCCAGAACAAGGTGTACGACGGCACCACCGGGGCCGCTCTCAGGGTCGGCCGGATCACGGGGCTGATCGGCAACGAGACGGTGGTGGTGCGCGGGGCCGGCCAGTTCGCCGACAAGAACGTGGGCACGGGCAAGGCCGTGACCAACGTGCAGTACACCGTCTCGGACGGCAGCCATGGCGGCCTGGCCGGCAACTACCGCCTGGTGGCGCCCGGCGGCACCTACCGTGCCGACATCACGCGCCTGCGCATCGACGTGCATGGGCTGGTGGTGGGCGACAAGGTCTATGACGCCAGCACCCGCGCCAGCGTGGTCGGCACGGCCGGCGTGACGGCGCTGGCAGGCGACCAGCTGACCGTCGACGGCACGGCCAGCGCACAGTTCTCCGACAAGAACGTGGGGACCGACAAGGCTGTCGTGCTGGCCGGCCTGAGGCTGGGCGGCGCCGATGCCGGCAACTACATCCTCAACACGACCAAGCGGGCGGACATCACGCCGCTGCGCCTGGACGTCACCGGCCTGGCGATCGGCAGCAGCAAGGTCTACGACGCCAGCACGCGTGCCAGCCTTGGCGGCACGGGCCGTGTCAGTGCGCTGGCGGGCGACCAGCTCACGCTGGACGGCGTGGCCAGTGCGCAGTACGCCGACCGCAACGTGGGCATGGGCAAGCCCGTGGAGGTGACGGGGCTGCGCCTGGGCGGGGCCGATGCCGGCAACTACCGGCTCAACCCCATCGCGGGGCTGGCCGACATCACGCCGGCGCAACTGCTCTATGTGGCCGATGCCGCCACCCACGTGCTCGGCACGCCGGCCATCGCCTACTCCGGCCGCGTGACCGGCTGGGTGGGTGGCGACACGCAGGCCAACGCCAGCACCGGCACGGCGGTATTCAGTGCCCCGCCGCCGGCGGCCACGCCACCGGGGCGCCATGCCATCGAAGGCAGCGGGCTGACCGCACAGAACTACGTGTTCGCGCAGGCGCCGGGCAACGCACAGGCCTTGGAGGTCCTGCCGGCCAGGGTGGAGACCGCTGCGGCGCGTGCGGACGTGACGGTGCAGGCCGCGGTGCAGGCGCTGGTGTCGCCGGCGCCGCAGGGCCGCAACGCACCGGGTGGGCTGGCCGACGTGAGCATGCCGGCGCAGCGCTCCCCGTTGGCTGGCGGCGCTGGTGCCGCTTCGGCTTCGGGCGCCGACGGCGCCGCGGCGGCGCCTGCGACGGCGGCCACCGGCACCACTGCCTCGAACTTCGGCAGCGTGCGCTTGGGCACCCTCTCGGCGGGCGACCTGCAGGCGCTGCTGGATGCGCGCGATCGTCTGAAGAAGACGGTGTTCTCCGACGCCATCTCCAAGCTGGAACAGGACCCGGCGCTGGCGGACATGCAGCCGTGCGCCGACCTCGCACAGGCCGACGGTGGCGGCTGTCTGATCACGGCGGAGCTGCGCGCCCAGGCTCAGGGCGGTGCGACTGCCGCTCGGACGGCCGCCGCGCCGGCCCCGCCTGCGCAGGCGGCCTCGACCACGGCCAGCGCCGCGGGGGCGGG
>CAJYRH010000230.1 GCA_913776795.1 uncultured Pseudorhodoferax sp.
TCCACCACCTGCTGGCTGCGCACGGCGCTGGCATCGGCGGCCAGGTTGGGCCGGTGCTGCTCGCTGGTCTGCTCGGTCTGCGAGAAGTCGACCTCGGCCGTGACCTGGGCCTTGACGTTGTTGCGGCCGACCACCGGCTCCAGGATGTCCATGATGCGGCGCGTGTACTGCTGCTCGATCAGCGAGACGTATTGCAGCTGCTGGGCATCCACGCTGCTGCCGGATTCCGGCGCACCCGACAGCAGCTTGCCCGTGTCGTCCAGCACGCTGACGGCCGTGGGGTTCATCTCGGGCACGCTGGAGGCCACCAGATGGACGATGCCCGCCAGCTGGGCGCGGTCCAGCGTGCGGCCGGCGCGCAGCGTGACCAGCACCGAGGCCGAGGGCTTTTGCTGCTCGCGGAAGAAGCCGTTCTGGTTCGGCAGCGCCAGGTGCACGCGTGCGCTCTCCACCGAGGCGATGGACTGGATCGAGCGCGTGAGCTCGCCCTCCAGGCCGCGCTGGTAGCCCAGGCGCTCCTGGAACTGGGTCATGCCGAAGCGGTTGTTCTCCATGAGCTCGAAGCCCGCCACCGAGCCCTTGGGCAGGCCCAGCGAGGCCAGGCGCAGCCGCACGTCGTGCACGCGGTCGGCCGGCACCATGATGGAGCCGCCGCCCTCGGAATGCCTGTAGGGCACGTTCATCTGCGTGAGCTGGGCCACGATGGCGCCGCCGTCCTTGTCCGTCAGGCCGTTGTACAGCGTGCGGTATTCGGTGCGGTTGCCCATCATGAAGCCGACCACGATCACCAGCAGCAAGAGGCCGATGCCCAGCCCGAGACGGATGCGCTGGGCCCGGTCCAGCCGCGCCAGCCGTTCGGCGAGCGGCGAGGTGGCGCGTGCGCCCGCGGCGGCGGGTTCCGCAGGAGCGGGGACCAGAGGACCGGCAGGGAGTTCGGCAACGGCGGACATCGTCTTGGGGCACGCCGCGCGGGGCGGACGTACGCATTGGGGTGATGCGGCGGATTATTCGGAGATCCGGCCGGATTCTTGCCCGGATAAGCGCGCGGATTGGCCGGCATTTCCAGCCATGGCGGGCGCCGGCGACCACTAGCATTGCCGCCATCGCCCCTGCCAGGACTGCGCCATGGACCTTCGCCTCACCCCATCGATCGGCTCTGCCATTGCCCGCCCGGCGACGGCCGCCAGCCCGGCCGCGCGCGGCGTCGCGGCCGAGCCCAGGGAGCAGGCGGGCTTTTCCACCGCGCTCAAGAGCGCCCTGGGGTCCGTGAGCGGCGCCCAGGGCGAATCGGGCCGGCTCTCGCGCGAGGTGCAGCTCGAGAACCCCCAGGTCAGCCTGGAAGAGACCATGGTGGCGATCCAGAAGGCGCAGATCGGCTTCCAGGCCACGCTGCACGTGCGCAACCGCATGGTGCAGGCCTACACCGACATCATGAACATGCAGGTCTGAACGACCGCCGCCCCCCCAAACGACAAGAGCCGCCCATCGGGCGGCTCTTTGCTTTGGCGGTGGCACCGGGCCACCGCGGCGGCAGCTCAGTGCAGCAATTGCGGCCGGCTGTCCAGCATGTACTCGAACTGCGTGAGCCAGGGCTCGGTGAGGCAGCGGATCTCGGCGTCGTTGCGCAGGATGCGCTGCATGATGCGCGCCTTCTCCCTGCGCTGCTCGGCCGTGAGCTGCTCGGTCTGCGACTGGTGGCGCAGCTGCTCGATCAGCACGGCGCAGGCGCCCTCGTGGCGCACCACCTCGTCCCAGTCTTCCTGCTGGGCGGCCCGCAGCATCTTGACGCTGCTGTCCTCGATGGCCTTGTAGTAGTCGATCAACATGTGCGGCATGGTGTTGCTCAAGCCGCCTGCTGGCCGGCGGGAGTGGCGATGCTCTTCCAGGCGCCGTAGACCGGCACGATCAGGTCAATCACTTCTTGGATCATCGGCGCGTCGTTGTGGATGTTGGCTTTTGTGAGCCGGCTGATGCTGTAGTTGTAGACACCGCGCAGGTTGGTCGCCAGCTCGCCGCCCGCCGCATCGTTGAGGGCGGCTTTCAGCCCCTCGTCGATGATGCGCACGGCCCTGCCGATTTCCTTGCCCTTGGTTTCGATGTCGCCCCGCATTGTCGCCGCGTGCGCCTGGCGCAATGCGGAGAGCAAGCCCTCATAAAGCAGGCAAATCAGCTGATGGGGGCTGGCGCCCTCGACGCTGGTCTGGGTGCCGACGCGTTGGTAGGCGGCTGCGGAGCGGGAACTGACCGAGGTGAACATCGAAGAGCCCATGAAACTGTCGTTGATGTTGTGGTTATCGGCAGATGGGCGCGGGACTCAAGGCTTTCGATGCACGAATGACGGCCTTGGTCACTCCTTCTTGTTCCACTGGCTGACCTGCTGGTCCATGTAGTTGGCCAGCGCCTGCAGCGTGCCCATCTTCACGTCCAACGCGGTGTATGTCTTGCGCAGGCGCGCTTCGGCCGATGTGGCGCGGCCCTCCACCTTGCTCTGCTCGTCCAGGTTGCGCTGCGATTCGCGGTCGAGCGCATCGGTCTTGTTGTTCAGCAGTCCGTCGAACGAGAGCAGCTCGCCGGTGTAGCGCTTTATGCTGGCGGCAAGGCCCGTGCTCGTGCCGTCCGGATTGCGCTGGATGAACAGCTTCTTGACGTTGTCCAGATCGTCGAGCGCCTTGCTCAGCTTGGCACCATCGACCTTCAGGTTGGTGTCGCCCACGGCACCGTTGCTGCCGAGATTGATGCCGATGGAAGACAACGTCGTGAACGTACCCCCCGCAACGCTGGCCGTCAGCACGGAACGCAGACTGTTGCGCAAACCCACCGCGGTGGAATCACCCTGCAACTCACCTGCGGTCTTGGTTTCCTTGTCGTACTTGGTTGCGTCGCCCAACATGGTGTTGATGGCGTTGTAAGCGTCCACGAAATCCTGGACATTCTTGGTCATGGCCCCCTTGTCGACCGTACTGGTGACCAGCGCATCGGAGTTCTGGGCCGTGACGGCGTTCAGCGAGATCGTCAGGCCCGGAACGGCATTGACCAGCTCGTTCTTGGCCGAGGTCACGGTGATGCCGTTGATCGTCGCCACGGCATCCTGCGCCTGCTGGTAGGTGTTGGCCGCCATGCCCAAGGTGGGCTGCGCCAGATCGAATGACAGGCGCGACAGGCCGGCGTTGTCGCTGTTGTTGCCGTCGTCGTCGGCGGTCGTGATGCGAAAGCCGGACACCGCACCGGTCGCGTTGGAGCGTAGCATCAACCGGTCGCCCGAAGCGTCGGTCAACACCGTTGCCACCACCCCGGCACCGGAGCCGTTGATTTTGGCCGCGACCTGGGCCAACGTGTCCGTGGCACCGACGGTGACGTTGACGGCCGCTTCGGTGCCCGCAGTGAACACACCGGCATTCCAGCTGCCCAACTCCAGGGTCAACTGTCCCGAGCCGATGGTGCCGCCCGCTGAAATGGCCGTGGAGACGGTGGACTGCGATTGCGCCAATTTCTGCACGCCCACCGAGAAACTGCTCGCTGCGGCAATGCCGGAGACGCTGACCGACACAGCGGACTCGTTCGAGGACTTGACGGCCAGTGCATTCCAGCCGCTGTCCAGCGCCAGCTTGGAGGCCGCGTCCTGCAAGGTCGAGACCAGCGCCTTGACCTGCGCGTACGAGGAGACTTTGGTGTCGATCTGCGCGGCCTTCACCTTCAGCCCATCGAGCGGCTTCTTCTCCAGCGCCACGAGCTTGGTGATGATGTCCTCGACCTGCAGGCCACTGCCGATGCCGATGGATGAAATGGCCATGCGAATCTCCTAGCGCGGCAAACGCAAAAACGCGAAACGGCGGACAGGGTAGCACCCCCGCCCGCCATCCGAAGCGCCGAAAAGCGCCCCTTTTCAAGGGCGCTCGCCGGTGCGGTTTACTGCAGCAGGGCCAGTACGCCCCGCGGCAGCTGGTTGGCCTGGGCCACCATGGCGGTCCCGGCCTGTTGCAGGATCTGGGTGCGCGACAGGTTGGCGGTTTCCTTGGCGAAATCGGCGTCCACGATGCGGCCACGGGAGGCCGACAGGTTCTCCACCTGGATCTCGATGGAGCCCACCGAGTTCTCGAAGCGGCTCTGCAGGGCACCCAGGTTGGCACGGGCGTTGTTCACCTGGTCGATCGCGCTGTCGATCTTCTTCATCGCCACCCAGGCGTTGCGCTGGGTATCGATGGTCAGGGTGTCGATCCCCAGGGCGTCGGTCGTGGTGTCGGTGGCGTCGATGGACGAATCGATGGCCGCGGTGGAACCAAAGTTGTCCGCCGTGAAGCCGTTCAAGGTCATGGCGACGGTGTCGCCATTGGAGTCCAGCTTGGACGACACGATGTCGATGCTGTAGGTGCCCGAGGCATCCTTCGTCAGGAAAGCCGTCACGCCGGTGTCGGCCGACTTGCGGTTGATGGCCTCGATCATCTGGCCCATGCGCTCGGTGCCGGAGCTGGCTTCCTTGATCGGCCCCAGGTTCCAGGTGTTGGTGCCGTCCTGGATGTTCAGCGTCGAAGCCTGCGTGATGGCAGACAGGTCCGTGACGGTCGACGCGTCGATGCCGGAGTCGTTGCCGTACGCATAGGCCACCTTGGCCAGTCCGGCAGCGGAGCTGTCGGTCAGCGCACCGACCGTGATGTTGTCGCCCGAGTTGGCGCCCACCTGGAACACGGCGCCGGAGAAGCTGCCGTCCAGGATCTTGGTGCCGTTGAAGCTGGTCTGCTTGGCCACGCGGTCGATTTCGTCGACCAGCTGGGCCACTTCGGACTGCAGCGCGGCGCGGTCGGCCTTGCTGTTGGTGGCGTTGGACGACTGCACGGCCAGTTCGCGCATGCGTTGCAGCATGTCGCCGACCTTGCCGAGCGCGCCTTCCGCCGTCTGCGACAGCGAAATGCCGTCGTTGGCATTGCGCGCGGCCACCGTGTTGCCACGGATCTGCGTGTTCATGCGCTCGGAGATGGCCAGGCCGGCTGCGTCGTCCTTGGCGCTGTTCACGCGCAGGCCGGAGGACAGGCGCTGCATGGACATCGCCAGCGAGCTCTGCGAAGAGCTCAGGTTGCGCTGCGCATTGAGCGAAATGGTGTTCGTGTTGATGGTCGAGGCCATGAAAAACTCCAAAAAAGCGGCAAAACGCCGATCACAACGCCAGCACCGCGCTGGCCGCCCTGACCGGTGGCGGCGAGAAAGACTTTGATTCCAAAGGCTTTTTCTCTGCCACTTTGCCGGTCAATGGGATCCTTGCAGACCCATTGCACAGGTTTTCGGACCGCCCGCGGAAAACTTGAGGGCCTGTTTCAGGCCCGGCGCAGAAAAGGCGCAACTTTCGGACGCTTTTCAAGCGTATGCACGCGCGCCGGCTCACCAAAATTCCCAGCACGCCCAGGAACGTGGGCGCCGACGGCTCGCCGACCTGGCCAGCCGAACCGGTTCCACCCTTGGACAAGCAGGAGCACCTTTCAATGGCCGCGACGATCAACACCAATTCCATTTCGCTGAACGCGCAACGCAACCTGAGCGCCTCGCAAAGCTCGCTTGCCACGTCGATGCAGCGACTGTCTTCCGGCCTGCGCGTGAACAGCGCCAAGGACGATGCGGCCGGCCTGGCGATCGCCGAGCGCATGAACACCCAGGTGCGCGGGCAGACCGTGGCGGCACGCAATGCCAACGACGGCATCTCCCTGGGCCAGACGGCGGAAGGCGCGCTGGGCAAGGTCGGCGACATGCTGCAGCGCATGCGCGAACTGGCCGTGCAGGCGTCCAATGCCACGAACAGCAAGGCCGACCGCGCCGCATTGCAGGCCGAAGTCGCCCAGCTGCGCGACGAGGTGGACCGGGTGGCCAAGCAGACCAGCTTCAACGGCACCAAGATCCTGGACGGCAGCTTCTCCGGCGCCGTGTTCCAGGTCGGCTCCAACTCGGGCGACAACATCACGGTGGGCGCGCTGGTCAATACCACGGCGGCGGGCCTGTCCAAGGTGGCGTATGCCTACAACTCCGACACCGGCATCCAGTCCAGCAACGTGAACGACCTGACGGCCATCACCGACAGTTCCGCGCTGAACATCCAGGACGGGACCAACACCTGGTACCTGGGTCCGATCAAGGAGGCCAGTTCGGGCACCGAGCGCATGGGCCAGATGATCGAGGCCATCAACCGCAAGTCGGCCGACACCGGCGTGACGGCTTTCCTGAGCCAGGACGCCTCCGGCACCTACACGATCGACATCGTCTCGTCGCACCTGGACAGTGTGGGCGACGCCGTGTCCATGACGCTGAACGGCTTCACAGTCGCCAACTCAGGCCACACCGGCACGATCGGCTCGGAGATCGATGCCGCCGACACCACCACGGACGCGATCGGCATCGACACGCTGAGCATCGACACGCAGCGCAACGCCTGGGTGGCGCTCAAGAAGATCGACAACGCGCTGGACCAGGTCAACCGGGCCCGCGCCGACCTGGGCGCGCTGCAAAGCCGCTTCGAAAACTCGGTGGCCAACGTGGAAATCCAGATCGAGAACCTGGCCGCCGCCCGCGGACGCATCGTGGACGCCGACTTCGCCAAGGAAACCGCCAACCTCTCGCGGACCCAGATCCTGCAGCAGGCCGGCACCGCCATGGTGGCCCAGGCCAACCAGCTGCCGCAGCAGGTATTGCGGCTGCTGCAGCAGTAAGAACCGAAGACTGCATGCAGGAAGGGCGGCCATGGGCGCCCTTCCTGCTTGGCGGGGACCGCTCAGCCGCGGTGCCCGACCACG
>CAJYRH010000231.1 GCA_913776795.1 uncultured Pseudorhodoferax sp.
AGCGCGGCCAGCGACTGGGCCACTGCCTGCTCCGGCGCGATGGTGCGGCTTTTCAGCGCCACGACCACGGCATCGGCCTGCGCATCCAGCGGTGCCACTGCGGAGGAAGGCACGCCGATGGTTTGCACCACGCGCATGCCCGCGCGCACCAGGTTGTTGGCCAGGTCGGTCGCACCTGTGAAGTCGTCGGCAATGCAGCCCAGCCGCACGCTCTGGCGTTCAGTCGATATGGTCATCTTCTCGTCCAGTCCTTGTGTTCACCTGCAACCGGCAGCACGCTCCGCTTGCCCAGACGCTCCGCCAGCGTCGGGCCGGCCGCAGTGCCGCCCTCAAGATGGTGGCGACCCGTCCGCCACCACGAACACGCCCGGCGCGCCGCAGGGCGCCTGCATGCTCTGGCGCAAGGCCTCACCGGTCCGGTCGCACGGCACCTTGGCCACGATCATCGGGAGAGCCCGGTGGCCAGGCTTGTGTAACGGACCGCCCCACACGCCGAAAGCCAGCGCAATGTACACGTCGGACGCGCTGGCGCCGATGGTGCAAGCCCCCGACGGACCGACCCCGCCAGGAACGGCAGCCGCACTGCGCGCGACGGCGTCCGGCGTGCAGCCATCGCACCAGGCCAGCGTTGGGTGGCCGGCACCAGCACCGCGGCCACGCTGTCGACCTGCTCTGTGACCACGGCAGTGTGGTGCCGGGACGGCGCTTCGGCGTGGTGGCCTGCAGGGGGTGCTGGATTGCTGCGCGGGCGCCGAACAGGCTGCAGTGTGGGACCGGCTCGCCTGGATCCACACCTGCACACCATCCGCATGGCCTCCACATCGGCATCGGCGTTCGCGTTTGCGCCGCTCTGTCCTACAGACATGGGCTGGCCCGCAGGACAAACTCCGCCGAATCGAGCGGTGCGATGGGGCCGGCGGCAACGGCGCCGCAGGGCAAACAGTCCATGGCCGAGCACAACAACCACAACCCTTGGAACGTCAACGCCCATGGCAGTCCACAAGACCGCATCCGTCCGCGTCCTCGACACGGCCACCGGGGACATCAGCAAGGAGGGACACAACATCTTCTTTGCCGCCGTGCAGACGACGCGCATGCCGATGTTGGTCACCGACCCGCACCAGCCGGACAACCCGATCGTTTTCGCCAACCGTGCATTCCTGGAGATGACCGGCTACGAGGCCGACGAGATCATCGGCACCAACTGCCGGTTCCTGCAGGGCCGGGAGACCGATCAGACCCTCGTGGCCCAGGTGCGCAGCGCCATCGAGGAGCGGCGCGAGATCGCAGTCGAACTGGTCAACTACAAGAAGGACGGATCGGCGTTCTGGAATGCATTGTTCATCTCGCCGGTCCTCAACGAGTCCGGCGAACTGACCTACTTCTTCGCTTCCCAGCTCGACGTCAGCCGCCGCCGGGATGCCGAGGAGGGCCTGCGGCAGGCGCAGAAGATGGAGGCGCTGGGCCAGCTGACCGGCGGCATCGCCCACGATTTCAACAACCTGCTGCAGGTCATGCTGGGCCACCTGGACATCGTGGAGCGTGCGTTGGCTGCGCCCAGGCCAGAGCGCGACAAGATCGGCCGCAGCGTCGAAAGCGCGCGCACGGCCGCCGAACGTGCGGCTACCCTGACACAGCAGCTGCTGGCCTTTTCGCGCAAGCAGAAGCTGCATGGGCGGGTCGTCAACCTCAATTCCTTCGTGGAGTCGACGATCGAGCTGGCGCGCCAGTCGCTGGGTGGCGCGGACCTGCGCGTCGATCTTGCCAAACCGCTGTGGAACAGCCGGATCGACCCCACGCAGATGGAGGTGGCGCTGCTCAACATCTACCTCAACGCCAGGGACGCGCTGCAAGGCCGTCCGGCACCGCAGTTCAGCATCCAGAGCAAGAACGTGGAGGTCGGGGCAAGTTCCCGTGCCAGCTTCGACGAACTGCTCCCTGGCCGCTACGTGAGCCTGTCCTTCACCGACAACGGCATGGGCATGGCACCGGCCGTGGCCGCGCGGGTGATGGACCCCTTCTTCACCACCAAGGAGGAAGGCAAGGGCACGGGCCTGGGGCTGTCCATGGTGTACGGGTTCGTGCGGCAGTCGGGCGGCATCGTGCGCATTTACTCCGAAGAAGGCGTGGGCACCACGGTGCGCATGTACTTTCCGGCGGCGGACGAGGCCACCGAGCGGGAGGCGTCGCAGCCCGTGCAGGCCCGCCGCCGTGGCTCGGAGCATCTTCTGATCGTGGACGACCGCCATGACGTGGCGGATCTCGCGCGCTTGATGCTGGAGGATTTCGGCTACACCGCGCAGGTGACCTACAGCGCCGCCGAGGCCCTGGTTGCACTGGACGAGCGGCCGTTCGACCTGTTGCTCACCGATCTCGTCATGCCCGGGGGCATGAACGGCGTGATGCTGGCGCGCGAGGCCAGGCGCCGCTGGCCCGCCATGCCGTGTCTCCTGATGACGGGCTACGCGGAAACCTCCATCGAGCGCACCGACGTGGGCGGCAGCGAATTGCCGGTGATTTCCAAGCCCTTCCTGCCGCAGGACCTGGCCCGCAAGGTCCGCCAGGTGCTCGACGGCCCAAGCGGCGTCGAGTAGTACGGCACCGCGACCGGCCACCCGTGCCGCGCCGTCGCCCTGCTCCGGTGCCGTCGCGCACGGTCCGGCGCGGCATCGATCCGCAGTCACGCGGACGCGATGCGCGGATGCAGCCGGGTGCGTGGCGCCACCACGCCTCGCGTCGTTGCGCGCCGGGAACGAACCAGCGTGGCGGCCGGTCGCCGCAGCGGTACCGGGTCAGCCCGCGCGGCGCTGCGACGCCAGTCGGCGCAACACGGTGGCCAGCTGGTCGACCTCGCCGAAGGTGTTGTAGAAGGCCAGCGAAGGTCGCACCGTGGTCTCCACGCCGAAGCGCCGCAGAATGGGCTGCGCGCAGTGGTGGCCCGTGCGCACGGCGATGCCCTCCTCGTTGAGCGCCTTGCCGACTTCCTCGGTGCTGTAGCCCTTGAGCACGAAGGACATCACGCTGGCCTTGTCCGCGGCCGTGCCGATCAGACGCACACCCGGGATCTCGCCCAGGCGCGCCATGCCGTGGACCAGCAGTTCGTGCTCGTAGCGTGCGATGTTCTCGATGCCGACCCGGTTCACGTAGTCGATCGCCGCGCCCAGGCCCACCGCGTCGGCGATGTTGCCGGTGCCGGCCTCGAAGGTGTTGGGCAGCGGCTGGAACACCGTCTTCTCGAAGGTCACGTCGGCAATCATGTTGCCGCCCCCCTGCCAGGGCGGCATGTCCTCGAGCACCTCGCGCTTGCCCCAGACCACCCCGATGCCGGTGGGACCGAACACCTTGTGGCCCGAGAACACGAAGAAGTCGGCGCCGATGTCCTGCACATCCACGCGCATGTGCGAGACCGACTGTGCGCCGTCCACCAAGGCTTTGGCGCCGGCACGGTGCGCCAGTTCCACGATCTGCTTGACCGGCACCACGGTGCCGAGTGCATTGGAGACCTGGGTCACGGCCACGATCCTGGTGCGGTCGTTGAGGAGTTTTCGGTACTCGTCCAGCAGCACCTGCCCTGAATCGTCGACGGGAATCACGCGCAGCTTCGCGCCTTTGGCGCATGCCAGCTGCTGCCAGGGCACGATGTTGGCGTGGTGCTCCAGGTGCGAGACGACGATCTCGTCGCCCTCGCCCACGTGCTACGCGCCCCAGCTCTTGGCCACCAGGTTGATGGCCTCGGTGGTGCCGCGCACGAAGATGACCTCGTTCACGTCCGGCGCGTTGATGAAGCTCTTGACCCGCTGGCGGGCGCCTTCGTACGCGTCCGTTGCGCGGGCCGCCAGTTCATGGGCGGCGCGGTGGATGTTGGAGTTCTCGTGCTCGTAGAAGTACGAGATGCGCTCGATCACGGACCGCGGCTTGTGCGTGGTCGCGGCGTTGTCGAACCAGACCAGCGGGCGACCGTTGACGCGCTCGGCCAGGATGGGGAAATCGCGCCGCACTGCGTTCACGTCGAAGGCTGGATGGCGGCTCTGGTCGGCCAGCGGCGCCGTGCCGTGCGGGGCAGGCTTGGCGGGCGTCACATAGCCGCTGGGCAGCACGACGGCGTCGACGAAGTAGAACTTTGGCTCGGCCGACGGCACGGTGTGCGTTACGCCAGCGCCCGCCGGCACACCGGCTGCCTGCGGCGGCGCGGTGTGGGCCGTGAACGGAAGGCCCGCCAGCGCGTCCAGCGGATCGGCACCACGGGAAGGGTCGGCTCGGCTGGCCGACGGATGTCCGTGTGCACTGTCGAGAAAGTAGTAAGGCGCGGCGCCAGTCGCCGGGTGCGATACCGCCTGTTG
>CAJYRH010000232.1 GCA_913776795.1 uncultured Pseudorhodoferax sp.
CCATCGACAGCCCGGCCAGCACGGCGATGCCCGCGGTCAGCGGCATGCGCCGGGCCAGCCCGCGCAGCAGCGTGGTGTCGCGCGTGCCGGCCTCGTGGTCGATGATGCCGGCCACCATGAACAGGCAAGCCTTGTACAGCGCATGGACCAGCAGGAAGGTCACCATCGCCGTGCCGGCCAGGGGCTGCGGCAGGGCCAGCAGCATGATGAGCGTGCCCAGGGACACGATGGTCGAATAGGCCAGCACGCGCTTGAGGTCCGTCTGCCGCAGGGCCAGCACCGCGCCCGTCACCATGGTGGCCAGGCCCGCGCACAGCAGCAGGCCCGTCCACAGCGCCAGTTCGCCGTAGACCGGGTTGAGCCGCGCCAGCAGGTACACGCCGAGCTTGACCATGGTGGCCGAGTGCAGGAAGGCCGAGACCGGCGTGGGTGCCACCATGGCATTGGGCAGCCAGGCGTGCAGCGGCACCTGGGCCGACTTGGCGAACGCGCCCAGCGCCACGAGCACGATGGCCCAGGGCGCGCTGGGGTGCGCGGCCAGGGCCGGGGCCGCGGCGACCAGCTCGGAGATGCGCAGCGTGCCGCCGGCATGGCCCAGCACGATGGCGCCGGCCAGCAGGCACAGGCCGCCGCCCACCGTGACGAGCAGGCCCTGCTGCGCCGAGCGCCGCGCGGCCGCCTCTTCGGGCCTGAAGCCGATCAGCAGGAAGGAGGCGAGGCTGGTCGCCTCCCAGAACACCAGCAGCACGATGAGGTCGTCCGCCATCACGGCGCCCAGCATGGCGCTCATGAACAGGGTGAGCCGCGCGAAGAAGCGCGAGAGGTCCGCGTCGCCGCGCAGGTAGCTGCTGGCGTACTGGAAGATGAACGCGCCGATGCCCGTGATGAGCAGCGCGAACAGCAGCGACAGGCCGTCCAGCCGCAGCGACAGCGTGATCCCGAGCGACGGGATCCACTGCGCCACCTCCTGCACGTGGCCCTGGGCCAGCACCGCCGGCACCAGGGACGCAAAGCCCAGGAACAGTCCGGCCGGCAGGAGCCAGACCACCTCTGCGAGCCGCGCGTCGAGCCGAACGAGCCGCCAGGCGACGGGGGCACCGATCAACGAGATGGCAAGCAGCATGAGCAACATGCCTTGGCTCTGCAAAGTGCGTGCCGGCCCGCGGAGAGCGCCTTTCCCAGGGCGCGCGGCATGCGCGCAGGCCGGCCGGTGTTCAGGAACCGCAACAGCGCAGCCGGACGGTGTTCACGCGCATGAACAACGGCCGGGCCGGCTTGCCGTCCTGCGCCCGCCCGTCGGCGCGCCGGCGGGGCGAATCCCTTCGCAGCCCGCGTGCCGCGTACGTACTTCCACGCACCGGGCGCCAGATTGGCAAGCCGCTTGCAAAAGTACCGCCATCGCCCCATGCAACGCGCTCGCCGCATGGCATGGATCTCGAAGACACCGCCGAAGGACACCGCATGGCCGACACCGCATACCCCTGCTTCATCGCGCGCCTCGATGGCCGGGGGCGATGGCACTGGACCTACTACGTGCGCGCGGACGAAGCCGTCGCACGCAGCAAGGAGGGCTACATCACCAAGGAAGACTGCGAACGCTCGATCCGCCAGATCCAGGAGTCGCCTGCGCGCGCCGTGTACTTCGTCGGTCTTTGACCGCCGGCCAGGCCGTGCGCGCAGCGCAGGCTGCTCCCGCTTCTGCAACCCCGGCACGCGCCCCAAGGACGCGGCGCGCGCCACGACACACCGAGAGCCACCGGCTCGACCGAGAATCCATGAAAGCAACCCGAGACACACACGATCTCGTGGGCGGTCTGCTGATGACCGCCGCGGGCATCTTCTTCGCCGTCTACGGCAACAACTACTCCTTCGGCACGGCCGCCCGCATGGGCCCCGGCTACTTCCCCGTCGTGCTGGGCTGGATCCTGGCCGTGCTGGGGCTGCTGGTCGCCCTGCCGGCCTGGTGGCGGCGCGGCACGGGCATCGCCGTGCAGTGGAACAACCTGCTGTGGTGCATCGCGGCGCTGCTGTGCTTTGCCTTCACGCTGCACCCGCTGGGCCTGGTGCTGGCCTCGTTCCTTTCCGCGCTGCTCTCGCTGGTGCCTTCGGCCATGGCACTGCGCACGCGGCTCACGGTCTGCGGGGTGGTGGCCGCGCTCACCACGCTCATCTTTCCCGTGGGTCTTCAGATGATCCTGCCCCTGTGGCCCTGGAGTGCGTGAGATGAGACCTTCCCCGTTTGAATTTCTCACTGCGTGTAGAAGCCCCATCCCCCCTCGAGGGGGCGCACCCGGCGGCCTGGCGGAGCCAGTTCCGCGGCTGCACCCGGATGGCCTGCTCCGCGGCCTTCTGCATCCTTGCCTGCAAGCCGGGCCCGTGTCCTGCGGACGGCGCGCCGGCGACCTGGGAGACTGACATGGACCTGTTCTCGAACCTCTGGCTCGGCCTGCAAGTGGCGTCCGAGCCCATGACGCTGCTGTACTGCTTCGCCGGCGTGCTGCTGGGCACGGTGGTCGGCGTGCTGCCCGGCATCGGCGCACTGGCCGCCATCTCGCTGCTGCTGCCGCTGACCTACCACATGCCGCCCACGGCGGCGATCATCATGCTGGCCGGCGTCTACTACGGCGCGCAGTACGGTGGCTCCACCGCGTCCATCCTGCTGAACCTGCCGGGAACGCCGTCGTCGGCCGTGACCTGCCTCGATGGCTACCCGATGGCCAAGAAAGGCAAGGCCGGCGTGGCGCTGTTCGTGACCACCATCGCCTCGCTGGTCGGGGCCATGACGGGCCTGGTCCTGCTGACGCTGTTCTCGCCGATGATCGCCGAGGTGGGCCTGAAGTTCGGCCCCGCGGAGTTCTTCTCGATGATGGTGCTGGGCCTGGTCGCCGCCTCGTCGATGAGCGCCGGCTCGGCCGCCAAGGGGCTGGCCATGGTGGTCTTCGGCCTGCTGCTGGGCATGGTCGGCACGGACGTGAATTCCGGCGTCGCGCGCTTCTCCTTCGACGTGCCCGAACTCATGGATGGCATCAGCCTGGTGGCACTGGCCATGGGCCTGTTCGGCGTGGCCGAGGTGGTGCGCTGCATCAACTCCGCCGACATGAACCGCAAGCCGGAGAAGGTCACGCTCAAATCCATGGCGCCCACGGGCGAGGAGTTCCGCGCCACGGTCAAGCCCATGGCGCGCGGCTCGGCACTGGGCGCAGCGCTCGGCGCGCTGCCCGGTGTGGGCCCGTCCATCGCGGCCTTCATGTCCTATGCCATCGAGAAGAGGGTGGCCAAGGACCCGAGCCGCTTCGGCCAGGGCGCGATCGAGGGCATCTCCGCCCCCGAGTCCGCCAACAACGCCGCCGCGCAGACGGCCTTCGTGCCCTCGCTGTCGCTGGGCATCCCGGGCGACGCGGTGATGGCCGTGATGCTGGGCGCGCTGATCATCCACGGCATCCAGCCCGGCCCCATGCTCATCAGCGAGCAGCCGGCCCTGTTCTGGGGCCTGATCGTCAGCTTCGCCATCGGCAACATCATGCTGGTGATCCTGAACCTGCCGACCATCGGCCTGTGGGTCGCGCTGCTGCGCATCCCGTTCGCCTGGATGTACCCGGCCATCCTGGTGTTCGTGGCCCTCGGCGTGTACAGCGTGAACAACAACACCTTCGACATCTACATGGTGGCGGCCCTGGGCATCATGGGCTATGCGCTGATGGTGCTGCGCTTCGAGCCGGCGCCACTGCTGCTGGGCTACATCCTTGGGCCGATGCTGGAGGAGAACCTGCGCCGCTCGCTGCTGCTGTCGCGCGGCGACCCGATGGTCTTCCTGGAGCGCCCGATCAGCGCCGGCCTGCTGGCCGCCACGGGCGCCATGCTGCTGTGGGCCATCTGGTCCACCGTGCGGGCCACGCTGCGCTCCAGGCGCCAGCTCGAACTGGCCCGCAACGCGCCGGTCTGATGGCGCCTTCTGCTAGCCTCGCACCCCATGCGAATCCTGCTGGTTGAAGACGATGCCGTGCTGCGCGAAGTGATGTCGCGCAGCCTGGAACACGCGGGCCACCGCGTCGACCCGGCCGAGAGCGTGGAGGACGCCGCCCACCTGTGGCGCGTGCAGCCCTTCGACGCCGTGCTGCTGGACCTGAACCTGCCGCAGCATGCACGTCCCGGCAGCACCATGGGTTCGGGCCTGGCGGTGCTGCGCGAGGCACGTGCGCGCGGCGACCGCACGCCAGTGCTGGTGCTGACCGCGCGCAACCGCACCGAGGAACGCATCGCCGGCCTGGACGCCGGAGCCGACGACTACCTGGGCAAGCCCTTCGACCTGGCCGAGGTCGAGGCCCGGCTGCGCGCCCTGGTGCGCCGCGCCATCGGCACCGACGACGTGGCCACGCTGGGCCAGTTGCAGCTGGACCGGCGCGCGCGCCGTTTCAACGTCGCTGGTGAGCCGCTGGACCTGCCCGCGCGCGAGTTCGAGGTGCTGTGGGAACTCATGAGCCCTCCTGGCCACGCCGTCCACAAGCGCACCCTGTCGGACAAGCTGTCTGGCTTCGACGACGCCCTCGGCGACAACGCGCTGGAGGCCTTCATCTCCCGCCTGCGCAAGAAGCTCGTGGGCAGTGGCGCGGCCATCCGCACGTTGCGCGGGATCGGCTACCTGCTGGAGCCGGAAGCGTGATGCACCCGGCGCGCCCGCGGACCACCGCGGCGCGCTCGCTGCGCATCCGCATGCTGCAGCACGTGATGCTGCCGCTGGTGCTGACCTGGTTGATCGGCACCGTCGCCACGCTGGGCGTGGCCAGCCACTTCACCGAACAGGCCTTCGACCGCGCGCTGCTCGACGACGCCTACTCCATCGCCTCGCAGGTCGGGCCCACGGCCGACGGCCAGGTCGTGCTGCGACTGACCAGCAGCGAGCTCACGGCGGCGCTGTTCGACCAGGCCGAGGCCGTGTACTTCAGCGTGTTGCGGCCCGACGGGACCCGCCTGGCTGGAGAGCCGCTGCCGCCCATGCCGCTGCCCGGCAAGGAGGAAGGCCACGTGTACGGCAACACCCTCTACCAGGGCCAGGCCGTTCGCGCGGTGGTGCTGCGCCACGAGGTGGACGGTGCCGGCTACCACGTGGTCATGGCCCACACCACGCGCATCCGCGGCGCGCTCGTGCAGCGCCTGCTGGTGTTCGGGGCGCTGCCGCTGCTGATGCTGCTGGGCCTGCTGGCGATCTGGCTGTGGCGTGGCATCCAGCACGACCTGGCCCCGCTGAGCCAGCTGCAGGCCGCCCTGGCGCACCGCGACGCCAACGACCTCTCGCCCGTGCCATTGGCACCGTCCACGCAGGAGATCGACGAGGTCGGCCATGCCGTCAACGCGCTGTTCGAGCGGCTGGGCCGCAACGTGCGCGCGCAGCGCGAATTCGCCGGCAACGTGGCACACGAGCTGCGCACGCCCCTGGCCGGCATCCGCGCGCTGGCCGACTACGGCCTGGCGCATCCGGGAACCGCGGTCTCGCGCCCGCAGTTGCAGCAGATCGCCACCAGTGCGGAGCGCGCCGCCCGCCTCTTGAACCAGCTGCTGGACCTGGCCATGGCCGACGAGGGCGGACTGGCGCTCAAGCGCGACCGGATCGCGCTCGGTCCGCTGGTCAGCCAGACCATCGTGCGCCACCTCGACAAGGCCGATGCACGCGGCGTGGACCTGGGCGCGCGCGGGCTGGACGAAGCCGGGAACGACGATTTCACCGTGTGGGCCGACGCCGCGCTCGTCGAGGGCATCCTGGACAACCTCGTCGACAACGCGCTGCGCTACGGCGGTCGCACGCTGACCATTGCGTTGCAGGACACGGCCGCGCGCGATGCCTGCGTGCTGGCCGTGGTCGACGACGGCCCGGGCATTGCCGCGTCCGCGCGCCAGGACCTCATGCAGCGCTGGGCGCAGGGTCGGGACGGCGAGAAGCTCGGCCAGGGCGCGGGCCTGGGAATGTCCATCGTCGCGCGCTATGCGCAGCTGCTCGGTTCCGAACTGCGGCTGGACAGCGGCGAGGACGGACGCGGCCTGCACGCCAGCGTGACCCTGCCGCGCGCCTGAGCGCCTCGACCGCCGAGCAACCGAGCAACCGAGCAACCGAGCGGCTGCTTGGCACGTCAGCCGTCCACTGCGTAGACGGCCGCAGTTGCTGCACCGCGCCGCTGCGCAGGGCGTGCAATGGTGCCGGATGTAGGAGCGAGAAGGACGGCCGGTGCCACGAGGCTGCCGAATGGCCACCCCCGCACCCGGCCGGTGCGACAGCTGCACCTACATTCGGCCGCTCACTTCGCACGCACGTCATCTCCTGCCGCGCGTGCCACCCCCAACGCAAGAACGACGATTTCA
>CAJYRH010000233.1 GCA_913776795.1 uncultured Pseudorhodoferax sp.
TCCAGCAGCGCTATCGCGCGAGGCACTTGGCGATGCTGCAACTCGTTCTCCAGTTGCCTCAGCACCTTTGCATCCGTCTTCGACGTGGCGAACAATTCCTCGAGCGCGCCAATCCCCAATTGCGTCAACGTGCGTTTCATGCTCCCGCCAATTCTTCTTGGGCGCCAGACTCGGGCGCTGAAGGTTCCTCGACTTCGGGTTCAGCATCAACGCCGAACGGATCGACGTTCTTGTGATAGACCCAAACGGTGTTATCGACAGAGTCCGAGCCTAGTGGTTCGATGCCGAGACGAGTGAGCGCCTGGTAGAGGTCGTCCAACACTTCCTTGCGCCGGCGCACGTAGCTTGATGCGAAGCACCGCCAAAACGTCCAGCCTGCTCGCTCCAGGACACGCTGACGCGCCATGTCATCCTGCCACTGTCCTGGGCCGTGAAAACGGTCGCCGTCGCATTCGATGGCTAGGCGTCGACCTTCACTACCCTCGACAACGAAGTCAATGCGATACCCGCCGCTGGCGACCTGCGGCTGCACACGGTAGCCTTTGCCGGTCAGCTCATCGAACATCTCCAGCTCGAATCCGGACTCGCAGCGTTCACGCAGGGCCTGCGTCTTGTGAATGTCTCGACGGAACGGCTGCTGGAAGTGGCGCATTAGGCGCCCGTTGAGCGAGTCCTCGCGGAACTCCGTCTCCGCGACCGAGCGGAATAGATACATACGGTCCCGTGCACGCGACAACGCTACGTTGAATCGTTGGTGCAGGTCGGCGCGGTTCGCAGCAGCGCGGTCTCCGGGACCGAGCACCATCGAGACCAACATAATGTCGCGTTCACGGCCCTGGAAGACGGGCGGCGGACCGACCGAAATCTTGCGCGCAACGATGTCGATGGGCGAGATGCGCTCGCTCACCATCTCATGGATGAGCGCCGCTTGCGCGGTGCCCAGCAGCGTCACTACGCCAATGGAACGACCCGCGAACTGGTCATCGGCAAGGATGGCTTCGATTTCGTCGACTACAGCCTTGGCCTCAGGCTCGTTGACATCACCCTTGCGGTAACCGCCCTTGACGAAGACGTCGACCAGCGGCGGATCTAGCCGCTCGTTGGCCTTGGGAACGCGCAGTGGCTTGATGTCGTTCGCGTAGAACTCTCGATTCGAGAACTCGATGATGGCCGGCACGCAGCGGAAGTGCTCCTTGAGCATGACCGAGTTGCCGGCGAACACCACGCGCGCCAAGTCATAGATGCTCTTGTCCGGCGTCATCTCGGAGCCGTGAGGCTGGTTCTGCAGGAAACGATTGGTCAGTTCCTGGATGCGCTGCTCAGCAGTACCGACCGCAGACGGTGACACCTGTTTGTGGTCGCCGACCACCAACAACTTCTTGCCACGTAACAACGCCGGCAGCGCCCAGATGTCGGACTGCGAGGCTTCATCGACGACCACGAGGTCGAACAGCCCTACCTCCGGCGGCAGCGTTTCCGAGACGCGCCACTGCGGTAGCACCCAACATGGGACGGCTCGGTAAGCACGGCCCATGGCCTCCCGCGCGGTTTTGCGGTGACGGACAGCGCGAACGCCGGTGCCAGACCCCATGGCGTGAACGGCGTTGAGGTAAGCCTGCAGCGCCTGTCGCACGCTGTCGGGCGAGTTCTTGAACACGCCAAGCCACGTCTTCTCGGCAACTAGTTCCTGATAGGTTCTCGCCAGCGCCAAGCTGAGGGTCTTGCGCTCGTCAAAGAGCTGCCGCAGCCGCTGGTGCCCATCAATGCGGTCTAGGAACAGAACGGCCTGACGCCAGTTCCACGCCTCAAGCCACGTCAACGGAATGACGGCGTCCATGTCGGCCGTCGCCGGCTGCGTCTTAATGCGGTTCGCCCACTTTGTCGCGCCGGCTTCTCGGATACGTGCGCCGACCGAGGCAATTTCCGCGAGGTATGGCTGCAAGGCATTCAAGCGAGCAACCTCCGCCTGAAGCGCCTGCCAGGTGGTCTGCAGCACCGCTTCGTCCGCCGTGACGCGACCGACCGACTCTGAGAAGAACGATTGGAGCTCCTCAACGATTCCGCCCGTTTTGCCGTCCAGCGCCCGCATCAGTTCCTGAACGCGCTTCAGGGCGTATGCCAAGCGACTCTTCTCGATGTGCGCCTGCAGGCTGGCAGCGGCCGCAGCAACGAACGGCTCAGCGCCGTCCCACATGCGGTCGGCGGTGGCCTTGCCGAACACCATCGAGAACTTCGGATGCAGTTGCACGTCGAATTCGAACGCAAGCTTGCGCGCATCATCGACGTGGTCAGCGGCCTGGCAGATGCGACGGAAGCTGACCTCGGCTCCCTCGTTGATAACCTCCAGTCCGAACTCCCTACCGATGGCGTTCCAGCGAGCCACGGTCTTCCGGGCGTCCGCACGCCACTTCATCGCTTCCTGCACGTAGGCCCACTCGCGGGCCTCCTTGGGTGCAGTGCCCAGCACCGTCGTCGCAGCGATGAGTTTACGAGCCTCACCTTTGCCGAACGGCAGCATGAAAGCACTCTTTTTTTCAACCTGCCGGGCGACGGCCTCGACATAGTCCTCATTCAGCTCGGCGTCGGTGGGCACCGAAACCGCCAGGGTCAGCGCCGTCTGCCGCTCTTGCTCCAGCCGTAGGACTTCAGCGCATAGTGTGGCGAGCCCGCTCAGCAGCGGGTCCTCCGGCTTCATGTCCGTCAGTCGTGCCTTGAGCACTTCCAGTTGCGGTGCGGCGGTCACCTTCGCCTTCAATGCCTGACGTTCTTCGAGGAATGCAGCCAACTCCTGCGCCTTCTCGAACGTTGGTAGGCTGGCGTCCACCAAAGCAAACACGCTTCCTTGATTCACGCTGTCGTCAATGGACTTGGCCTTGACCAAGTCGCGGTGCAGGCAGGACAGGTCAGCCCAGGACGCGAGATCTTCCGGGCGCGGCAACAAGCTGCCCACGTACGGAAGATCAGCACCCACCCGCATCCGCGCGCGGCGCAGCGCACTGACGTCGTCGTCGGTGAACGGCAGCGTACCGTCTTCGGAGGGCGGCGGCTCGTCGTCAAACCAAGCATGCTCGTCGGCCTGTCCGAGCACCAACTTGGCTAGCTCCTCGGGCGTGACGTCCCTGCCCTGGAACTGGTAGTTCGCCATGTGCTTGGCCGCGCAGTCGCCCACCGTGCGGTCCAGGTGCGAAATCTTGGCATGCAACTGGCTGAGCTTGGCCTCAGCCGCAGCAATAGCGCTCTCGGTGCGCATCGGGTTGATACCCGCCACTGTCGACGCGATGGTCTGGATGGCGTGCTCGAACTGCTTCATGCCATCGCGCTCATCGGACAGCAGCGAGACGCTCAGCGGTCGGATGCCCTCGGGCAACTTCTCCTGCAAGACGGCCAGAGCTGACTCGCCCTTTGCGGTCACCAGCACTCGCTTGCCCTGCGCCAAGTAGTGACAGATGACGTTCGCGATGGTGTGAGTCTTGCCAGTGCCGGGTGGACCTTGCACCACGACGCCGTCGTTGCCGGCCAGTTTCTGAACGATGGACACCTGTTCATCGTTGTACGGCATAGGGAAGTACAGCTCCTGCGCACCGGCGACGCTGTCGCTGGACGACAGACCGCGGAACGGCTGTTCGGGCCTCACGCGTATTGTCGAATCGCCTTCCTCAACGAAGCTGCGGATGACGCCAGGTAGCTCTGCAGTCGCCTCCACGGTCTTCTTCAGCCGGCGGATGTCCTCCAGGAAGATGTCGCCCGACCGCTTCCGGCCGTACATCACCCAGGTGCTGGTTATCTTCAGCTTGTCGGTCGGCGCGGGCAGCGAGAAGTCATCCGTGCGGGCTTCGTACGAGCCGCTGGGGTCGAGATGACCCACGGCCGCCTTCAATGTGCCTTCAAAGGTCGACGGCTCGAACGGGTTGAGCCGGTGGGCGCCGGTGGCAAGCGAGGACTTCCAGAACGCCTCCAGTTGACGGATGCCGGGCAACTCCATCTCGGCGTAGGTGTCGGCCTCGAGCCGGGGCTCGACATCTCGAGGGCGGACCTCTAGGTCGAACGTGCGCGGGTTCAGCGTGATTTCGCAGGGCTGCACCAGCAGCGGATGCTTGAGCTGCGTCGCGAAGCCGGTCATCTTCCACGTGGCGAGGCCGATACCCCAAGCCAGCTCCAAGGGTGTCTCAGCGCCTTCCGACGTAATGGCTTGGTACAGCGAGAACAGCTGGTTGTAGCGCGCGATGGTTCGCCGGCGCGGACGCTCGGCAGCCGCCCAAGGCTCCCACTGGAACTCCAGGTACCAGCTGAACAACTCCTGAACCTCCGGGCGGTCCTCCAGTCGCTCGCGACCGACTTCCTTCTTGCCCTCGTAGACCACGACGTGGGCCTTGAGCTCTGGAAACTTGTCAGGGCTCTTGGGCAAGGCAACCCAGGGCACCAGTGTCTCGTCCAAGTCTGGCGGCGCAATCTCCTGCAGTCGCGGCAGTCGTAGCCAGACGTCATCGCCCTCGGACTGGACGTTGAAGCGCAGCTCTGGCAGTCCCTGCATCTCATGCTGGTGGGCGACGAAGTAGTCCGCCGGAACCGAGAACGCCGGCTTGGTCTTCAGCTTCTCGACTTGCTCGATGTAATTCAGCAGGTCGAGGACCCGGCTGTTCGACTCACTCAATTTTTTCTCCCGGGCTCTTCGCGATCACCGTCTCAACCTCGATGCCATGCTGTTTGCAGTATGCGAAAAGCAGCGTCTTGAACGCCGGTGTGAACCGAAACCTCATGGGCACGGTTTTATCAACTGGTACGGAGTGGTTTGGGGGCAGTCGCGCTCGTATTGCGCTCCACGATACACCATGTTCTAGCCCGGATATTTCACCGTAGTACCGCCTCGCATAGTCGAGGTAGAAGGCGCATGGGCAATCAGGAGGAGCGGAGCGGACCGAGGCCTTGAAACACCCCAGCACATGCGATAAGCCGGCGCCAACTACGCTGGTTCACGCTCTCAACGTGAACGTTGCGCGACTGCTTTCAGAAGTCGATCCGAGGCAGTCGATGGACCGTAGCCGCTGCACAGCGGCCTCACCCTAACTTTCCCAAGCACCCGGCAAGCGAACAAAATAGGAATCCGGAAACTGAAGCGGCCGCAAAGCGGCCACTTCAGTTTCCATAGCAACCAGCGCTTACCCCGCAAGCGCTGGCGCCCTATTCCACCTCAACTCGCCAACGCCCGCATCTCCGCAATCAGATCCGACTTGCCCTCGAACCCGATGCCCGGCAACGCCGGCAGCGTCACATACCCGTTCTCCACCTTTACTCCATCCGGGAAGCCGCCATAGGGCTGGAACAGGTCCGGGTAGCTTTCGTTGCCGCCCAGGCCCAGGCCGGCGGCAATCGCAAGGGACATCTGGTGGCCGCCGTGGGGGATGCAGCGGCTGGGGGACCAGCCGTGTTCCTTGAGCATTTCCAGCGTGCGCAGGTATTCGACGAGGCCGTAGCTCAGGGCGCAGTCGAACTGCAGCCAGTCGCGGTCGGGGCGCATGCCGCCGTGGCGGATGAGGTTGCGGGCGTCCTGCATGGAGAAGAGGTTCTCGCCCGTGGCCATGGGGCCCTGATAGACCTCGCCGAGTTTGGCCTGCAGTTCGTAGTCCAGCGGGTCGCCGGCTTCTTCGTACCAGAAGAGCGGGTATTGCGACAGGGCACGGCCGTAGTCGATGGCGGTCTTGAGGTCGAAGCGGCCGTTGGCGTCCACGGCGAGTTGCTGGCCGGGGCCGAGGATCTTGAGGACCGATTCGATGCGCTCGCAGTCGTCGGCCAGCGTTGCGCCGCCGATCTTCATCTTGACGACGGAGTAGCCGCGCGCCAGGTAGCTTTCCATCTCTTTCCTGAGGCCGTCCAGCCCCTTGCCGGGGTAGTAGTAGCCGCCGGCCGCATAGACGAAGACGCGCGGGTTGGCAGGCTTGCCGTTGCCGTAGCGTTCGGCGAGCAGCTGGTAGAGGGGCTTGCCGGCGATCTTGGCCACGGCGTCCCACACGGCCATGTCGATGGTGCCCACGGCGACGGAGCGCTCGCCGTGGCCGCCGGGCTTTTCGTTGATCATCATGCGCGCCCAGATCTTGTGGGGGCAGAGGTTGTCGCCGGTGTCATGGACCAGGGAGGCGGGGTCGGCCTCCAGCACGCGGGGAATGAAGCGGTCGCGCATGAGCGCGCCCTGGCCGTAGCGGCCGTTGGAGTTGAAGCCGTAGCCGATCACGGGCTTGCCGTCCTGGATCACGTCGGTGACCACGGCCACCAGGCTCAGCGTCATCTTGGAGAAGTCGATGTACGCGTTGCGGATGTCGGACTTGATGGGGCGGGTGGATTCGACGATATCGACGATTTTCATGGTGCTCTCTGGAATGGAATGAGGGGGTGTCTGTAAAAGGAGAAGGCGAAGCCCATCGAGGCGGATCAGCGGGCGAGCGACGAGCCGCCGCAGATGGCGATGTCCTGGCCCGTGATGGCGGCGGCGGGCGCCGACAGCAGGTAGCCCACCAGCGCGGCGATCTCTGCCGGCTCGATCAGGCGGCCGATGGGCGGCAGGCGCGGGGCGCTACCGGCGCGGGCGGGGTCGCTCAGCATGCCGGTGGCGGTGGCGGCGGGCGAGACGACGTTCACCGTCACGCCCTGCCCCGCCACCTCGGCCTCCCAGCTGCGCGCCAGCGCGATGAGCGCGGCCTTGGTGGCGGCGTATTGCCCCCGGCCGGCCATGCCCTGCGCCACGCGGCTGCCGATGAAGACCACGCGGCCACTGCCGCGCTGGGCCATGCCGGGCACCAGGGCGTCGGCCAGGCGCGTGGCGGCATCGACATGCAGGCGCCACATCAGCTCGCCGCCCGCGTGGTCGAGCTGTCCCAGCGGGCCCACGCGCAGCACGCCGGCGGCATGCACCAGGGCGTCCACGGCGGGCAGCGCGGCGGTGGCGCGGGCGATGGCGGCGCCGTCGGCCAGGTTGAGAGGCACATGGGTGAAGCTGCTGCCGGCCACGCCTTGCGCCAGGGTGGGTGCGGCCACGTCCAGGCCCGTCACGCGCCAGCCGGCGGCCAGCAGCGATTGGGCGATGCACTGGCCGATGCCGCTGCTGCTGCCCGTGACCACGGCATGGCGCTGCGGCTGCGGACGCAGCTCATTCGGCACGGATGTTCCCTTCGGTCACGATCTTCTGGGAACGCTCCATGTCGGCGCGCTGGAACTTGGCGAAGTCTTCGACGCTACCGGGCGTGGCGAGCAGGCCCTGTTCCTTGAGCTTGGGGCCCATCTCGGCCAGGGCCTTGTTCACTTCCGTATTCAGGCGCTGCACGATGGCCTGCGGCGTCTTGGCCGGCGCCCAGAGGGCGTACCAGCTGTAGAACTCGTAGCCGGGGATGGTTTCGGCCACGGTGGGCACGTCGGGCAGGTTGGGCACGCGCTGGGCGGAGGTGACGGCCACCACGCGCAGCATGCCGCTCTTGTGGTACTGGAGCGAGCCCAGGATGGGGTCGATGAAGCCGTCGATCTGCCCGCCGATCAGGTCCTGGAAGGCCGGGGCCGTTCCCTTGTACGGCACGATCATGTATTCGATGTGGCCGGCCCGCTTGAGCATTTCGGTGGACAGGTGCCCGGCCGAGCCGATGGAGCCCACGGCGAAGGTCATCTTGCCGGGGTTGGCCTTGGCGTAGGCCAGCAGCGACTTGATGTCGGTGATCGGCAGGTTCTTGTTGATGGCGACCGAGAGCGGCGCCTTGGCGACGAGGGCGACGGGGGTGAAGTCCTGCGTGACGTTGTAGGGCACGGACTTGAGCGTCATGGGCGCGGTGGTGTGCGTGGAGGCGCTGAACAGCAGCGTGTAGCCGTCGGCAGGCGCCTTGGCCACCGTGTCGCCGCCGATCACGCCGCTGGCGCCGGGCTTGTTCTCGATCACGAAGGGCTGGCCCATCTGGTCGCCCAGGCGCTGGGCCAGCATGCGGGCCACGGTGTCCAGCGTGCCGCCCGGCGGGAACGGCACGACCACGCGCACCGGCTTGTTCGGATAGGCCTGCGCGAAGCTGCCGGCGGCGGTCACGAGGGCCGCGGCCCCCACGGCTGCGCGCAGGGCGGCGCGAAGGAAATGCTTGCGTTGCATGGTGTCTTGTCTCCTGTCTTTTGTTCTGAGGACCCCGATGCGGGGGCGCGAAAGGCCCCCGCTCTGCACCGGCGCGGTTCAGCGCTTGAGCAGGCCCGCCTGCTCCACGGCGGCGCGCAGCGCGTCCATTTCCTTGGCGCTGGGCGCCTCGGTGGGCGGGCGCACGGTGGCG
>CAJYRH010000234.1 GCA_913776795.1 uncultured Pseudorhodoferax sp.
CGCAGGCGCCGTGACGGTGGCCGCGCCGTGGGGGAGCATCACCGGCATGCCGCGCTGGGTGCTGCACGAACGGGGCTTCGTTTCCATGGACAGCGAAGCCGTGGATTTCAACGACGTGCAGGAACCCGGCATGTACCAGACCAGCGGCCCGCGCCGCGTGGCGAAGAACAGCCCGCCGGCCTACCCCTTCGGCCTGCTGCTGGTGCTGGGCGCGGCCTGGGGGCCGCGCACGCAGCTGTACTTCTCGCACGATGGGCAGCAGCTCTACCGCACCAAATACAACGACGCCGACTGGTCCAGCTGGAAGCGTGCGGCCATCCTGGGCGATGACGCGGCGTTCAAGGAACTGAAGGCCGCCACGTTCGCAGGGAACGGCTACGGCCTCTCCGACCTGCGCTGGGGAAGCGTCATCGAGCGCCCCACCACGCTGGGCGGCTATGGCATCACCGATGCCGCCCTGGCAGCGCGCCGGGTGATCGCCGGCACCGGCCTGGCGGGCGGCGGCGATCTGGCCGAAGACCGCACCCTCTCGCTCACCAGCACGGGCGTGGCGGCCGGCCAGTACGGCAGCGCATCGGCCGTGCCTTCTTTCGTGGTGGACGCACAGGGCCGGCTGACCTATGCCGGCGCCTTCACCGTGGCCGCCCCCTGGGGCGGTGTCACCGGCAAGCCCACCACGCTGGGCGGCTACGGCATCACCGATGCCTTGCCCCTGGACGGCACGCGGACCATCGGGCTGGCCAAGGGCTTCGACCTCAACGACCTGCGCACGACGGGCTTCTACCGGGGCGAGCAGCTGCTGAACGCACCGGATGCCGGCTGGTGGACGATCATCGCCGCGTCGCATGACTCTGCCGACGTGGCCAAGGGCTGGCGCCAGCAAATCGCCATCGCTTTCGGTTCGGGCAACGGCGTCCCCGCCGGCACCATCGCCAAGCGCATTTCTCCCGCCGGGAGCTGGGGCGAATGGGTCATCGTGGTGGACGCACGCAACACCGCCGCAACGGTCAAGGAACTGGCCGGCCCGGCCGCGTGGGCGCCGGATAAGTCCGGGGGCGCCATCGAGGTGCGCGAAGCGGGCCGCAACGGCATGCAAACTGGCGCTGACAACGAAGCGCCTCGCGTGCGCTTCCACTGGAGCGGCAGAGCCATCGCAGAAATGGGTGTGGATGCCGGCGGCATCGTCAACCTCTGGGGCGCAGCGCCAGGCCCCGGCACCGACGATCACCGCGACCTGCGGGTGCGCCGGCTTTTCACGTTGGGCCACAGCTACGTGCAGGGCGATGCGCGCACTGTGTATGGGCCGAACTCCAGCTATGGCGCGGTGCTCATCGTGGGCGGCAATGGCCGCGAAGACGGCGAGGCCAGCGCCGGCATGGTCACCACCAACGGCAATCTGCACCTCGATGCCGCGCCAGGCAACGCCACTTACCTGAACTGGTACGGCGGCACGGCCGGGATCATCTTCGGCAATGGCTCGCACGGCGAGGCGGGCCGGATCACCGCCGCCGGCGACATGAGCATCAAGGGCAGCTTCTCCGCAGGCGCCGCACTGAGCTGGGGCGGCATCGCCGCAGGCCGGGGCGACAACATCACCGGCCTGAAGTGGGGCAATCTCGTGGGGCTTCCTGCCGGCCTGCTCTATTCGCGCGGGGTGCTGGACGCCCCCACCGCCAACTGGAACGACTACACCACCGAGGGCACCTACCAAGTGGGCGGCGCCAGCATGGGCGGCGCCAACTGCCCGCCGGGCGCTTACTCCTGGGGCCTGCTGATCGTCATGCGAGCCCAGGGCGAGGCCATGGCGCAGCTGTATATGGCGCACAACGGTGAACAGTGGCTGCGCTGCGCTTTCAGCGGCGCCTGGGCGGGCTGGGCCAAGACCGCCGCCCATGGCAGCGCGGCAGAGTTCGCATCGCTCAAGGTAGCGTCGCGCACGATCTACGGTCCCAACCCCACCTGGGCCGGCGAGCTTCACGTGGGCTCCGGCGATTGGGGGGCATCGCTTGAAGGACGCACCAACGATGCGTCCGTGCTGTCTACGAACGGGTCGCTGCACCTCGACGCGGGCCATCAGCGGGCGATTCACCTGAACTACTACCGCGGCAGCGGTGTTCTGTTCGGGGACGGCGCCGGCAACGTGACGGCGCGTGTCGAATCGAACGGGAAGGCTACCTTCCCCAGCGTGGACGCCGGTATGTTCACGGGCTCGGGCTCCGGCCTCACCAGCCTGCGCTTCGGCAACATCACCGAGATTCCCGGCACTCTCGTTCTGGAGCGCGGCAGGCTCGACCCCAAGACCGCCGACTGGAACGCCTACATCACCGCCGGCACCTACGCCGTGAGCGGCGAAGGCTGGGGCGGCAGCAACTACCCGCCGGGGGCCTATCAGTTCGGGCTGCTGCTGGTGATGCGTGCGGGCGGAGCCATCACCACGCAGGAGTACTTCTCGCACCGAGGCGAACACTTCCAGCGAACCAAGTTCAACGAATCGGACTGGAAGCCCTGGAAGAAAACCACAGCGCACGACGAAGTGGTCAGCTTCGACGGCCTCACCGTCGCCGGCTGCACGGGCGGC
>CAJYRH010000235.1 GCA_913776795.1 uncultured Pseudorhodoferax sp.
CACGCTTGAAGTGGTCGATGTCCAGCACGATCAGCGTGAGCCCGCTGCGCGCGAACAGCTGGTTCACGCGCTCGATAATGGCGGCGCGGTTCAGCACGCCGGTCAACGGGTCGTGCGTGGCGCGGTACTGCAGTTCGCCGGCCAGATCCTGCAGGCGCTGGTTCAACTGGGTCATCTCCAGCTCGGCGCGGTCGCTGCGGCGCACCAGGCGGCGCGTCTCGCGCAGCAGACGCTCGTAGGCGGCCAGCAGCTCGCCCAGGGCGGCATGCGCGCCGCCCGGGCCGGCGCCATGGGCCGCGCGCGCGGCCAGCAGCGCGCGGTGTTCGGCCTCGAACAGGTCGGGTGCCTCGCCGAGCCCGTCCATTCAGGCCGGCTCCACGGGATGGCTGGTGAAGGCGATGGCCGGGAAGTCGTCGCGCAGCTCCTCGCCGAACTCGAGGATGGTGTCGTCCTCGGCGTCGTGGTACCAGTGCAGCGCCACCTGGTTGCCGGCCTCCACGGCGTCGTCGAGCGCCTCGATCAGGTTGAACAGCATCTTGGTGCTGGAACTGTTGAAGTAGGCCAGCGCGATGTGCACCGCGATGCTGCGGCCGTCCTGCGCCGCCAGGTAACGCCTGAGCTGGGCGATGACCTCGCCGTAGAAGGCCGCGGCGTTCTCGGGGTAGGACTCGCCGCGCAGGTGCAGCTGGTGCTGGTCGAAGCGGAAGTCCACCTCGGGCGAACTGGGCGTCGGGGCGATGTAGAAGTTGTCCATGCGTGATCTCTGGTCGGTGCTCAGATGGCCGCCTTGAGGTAGAAGACCGGCGCGCCGTCGGCCGAGCCGGCCGCGTCGAAGTCGAACTCCAGCGGCTCGCGCGCGTCGCGTGCCACGGTCAGCAGGCCGATGCCCGCGCCCTTGCTGCCCTCGGGCGTCTCCTCGCGCAGCGTCTTGCGGTAGGCCAGCTTGATCTCGTCCAGCGTCATGCTGCGCAGCGCCTCGAGCTTGCCGCGCAGCTCCTCGGCGATGCGTGACTCCACCGGGTTGGCGCACAGCAGCAGGAAGCTGCCGTCGCTCTCGCGCCGGATGCAGACCGCGCCGTGGCGCACCTCGCCCTCGCGCTGGGTCGGCGAGGTCAGCGCGTCGGCCGAGTAGTGCACGATGTTCTGCGCCATCTCGATGAAGCAGGAGAACAGCTTGCGCCGCGTCGGGCCGGCCACGCCGGTCACCTCCAGCTGCAGCCGCACGGCGTCGGCCATGGCCGCCACGATGTGCTGCGAGAAGTAGCCCATGTAGTAGAAGATGACCTGGTGTTCGCGCGCCAGGTGGAAGAAGGAGCCGTACCGCTCGGCGATCGGGTTCGGTGGCATTCGGCGTTCAGGCACAGAAGCTGAAGAAGCTCAGGTCGTCGCGGCGGTGGTGCGCGCCCTGCCACGTGCGCAGGGCCTGGAGCACGGCGTCGTTGACGGCCGCGGGCGTGCGGGCGGGCGCGCCCAGCACGGCCTCGCGCACGCGCTTCTTGCCCAGTGCGATCGCGCGCGGGCCGCCGACCTGGTCGATCAGGCCGTCGGTGGTGACGAACACCAGGCTGCCGGCCTCGAGTTCCAGGCTGTGGTTGTGCCAGCCGTAGCTGGCCTCGCTGTCCACATAGCCCACGCCCTTGCGCTGGCCTTCGACGACCTCGACCTCCTGCGCCCCTGGGCGCAGCACGAACAGCGCCAGCCGCGCGCCGGCGAACACCAGGCGCCGCCCGGCGGGTGCGAACCAGAAGAAGGCCGCGTCCATGCCGTCGTCGGAGCCCGGCGTGGCGTCCTGGCCGCCCTGCTGGCCCAGCGTCTGCTTGATGCTGCGGTTGACGGCGCCGAGCAGTTGCGCCGGATCGCGCGGGCCGTGCTGGTCGAGCGCCTGCGTGAGGCTGCTCGACGCGATCAGCGTCATGAACGCGCCCGGCACGCCATGGCCCGTGCAGTCGGCCACTGCGCCGAACCAGCCGCCCTCGCCTTCGCTGAACTGGTAGAAGTCGCCACCGACCACATCGCGCGGCTCCCACACCAGAGCGGCCGCAGGGCATACGCGCGCGAGCGTCTCGCGCGAGCTGCGCAGCGTCGACTGCTGGATCACGCTCGCGTACTCGATGCTGTGCATGATCTGGCGGTTGCGCGAGGCCTGCATGTCCGCCACCACGCGCATGAGCTGCAGGCCGTTGCCCACGCCCGCGAACTCACCGCCACGCGTGATGATGAAGCCGTCGGACAGCGCCTTCTCGCCATGCTCGACGGCCTTGAAGGTCAGCGTGTCGATGTCCATCGTCGCTTCGACGATGAGCGGCTCCTTGTCCATGAAGGCGATGCAGCTCTTGCGCCCGTACAACTCCATGCGGAACTGCTTGCTCATCTGCGACAGGAAGATGCTGCGGTTGATGAGGCCGATGGGCCGGCCGCCCTCCACCACCGGCAGGCTCACCAGGTCGCGGTGGCGGTTGAACATTTCCATGACCTTCTCGTTGGTCTCGTCGGTGGCCATGCACGGCACTGCGGTGCACAGGTCGGCGGCGCTGGGCTGGCGGAAGCGCGGGCGGAAGTCGGTCAGGTACTCAGCGGCAGCGGACATGGCAAGCGCATCCTCAAATGTGAGGAAATGTTATGAATGCCGCATGTCATCTGCATGACACAACACGGAAAAAGCGAATCTTGCGGACGAAAAAAAGCCGGGCGTTGCCTGGCTCGTGGCGAGGTGGTGGGCGCTCAGTCCACCAGCCGCAGCTCCACGCGGCGCGCTTCCTGGTCGGAGCCGGTGCCGGTCGTGACTTCAGGCTTGCGCAGTGCGATGCGCGACGGGTCGACGCCGGCGGCGACGAGCGCGGTACGTACCGACAGTGCGCGCTGCTTGGCCAGCTCGGCGTTCCTGGCGGCGTCGCCCGTCTCGTCGTGGAATCCCGACAGCACGACCTTGCGGCCCGGCGCGGCGGCCAGCGTCTGGGCCACGGCGGTGATGAGCGGCGCGGCATCGGCCGCCAGCGCGGACTCGCCGTTGCCGAAGTACAGGGTGGCAGCGAGGTCGCCAGCCAGCGGGGTCTCGATCAACACGATTTCTTCGACGACCACCACGGCCACCGGCGCAACCACCGCTGCAGCGGGTGCGGGCGCCTCGATGCTTTGCAGCTGGCGCACTACCATGGCGCTGACCGTGCTGATGACCACCAGGGCCACGATGCCGAAGGTGATCCACAGACCCACGCGCTGGGTATCGTCCTTGTCTTCCTGGTACATGCTCAGAGTTCCTCGTCCCGGTTGGTTTGCAAACAGCCGGCGATTCTAGACGGTGGTGTATTCACCAACTGGCGCCGAACTGGCGGCGCAGCTCCTCGATCTGGTCCGTCGTCAGCGACGCGGGCCGGGTCAGCATCCACAACCGCGCGGTCTCCTCCAGCTCCTCCAGCGTCGCCATGGCTGCAGCCGGGCTCTCGTGCCAGACATTGGGCCCCAGCCGCGCCAGCATCACGGCGCGGATCGGCCGGCCTGCCTGCTGGTACCGGGCGATGGCGTCGGCCACGGCCTCGGCGGCCTCTTGCGCACCGGGGCGGTGGTAGGCAATGTGCGGCACACGGCCGACCTTCATGACGAAGTAGGGTGTGATTGGCGGCAGCAGCTCGGCCGCCGCCTCCTCGCGCAGCGAACAGGCCACGAGGTGGGTGCTGTGCGTGTGGATGATGCAGCGCGCCGGCTGGGCCGTTGCGGCGCTGGCCTCGTAGATGCGCCGGTGCAGCACGATGGTTTTGCTGGCGCGGTCGCCGCCCGTCTGCTGGCCGTGCACGTCCAGGCGGGCCAGGCGCGCCGGCTCCAGCGTGCCCAGGCAGGCGTCGGTCGGTGTGATCAGGTAGCCGTCGGCCAGCCGCACGCTGATGTTGCCGGCCGTTGCGTGCACATAACCGCGCGCGAACAGGCTGGTGCCCACGCGCACGATCTCGGCGCGGGCCGTGGCTTCGTCGAGGAACCCGCTCATCGCTTGGCGAACGCCTTGGTGAAGAAGTCCGGCGTGCCGAAGTTGCCCGACTTGAGCGTGATGTGCAGGCCCTCGGGTGCGGCCGGGCTCAGTGCATGGCACCAGGGCACGCCCGGATCGATCTGCGCGCCGATGCGCATCTGCGCGATCTCCAGCGCCTGCACGCAGGCACCCGAGGTCTCGCCGCCGGCCACGACCAGTTGGCGCACGCCGAGCTCGACCAGGCCGCGTGCGATGCCCGCGATGGTCTCCTCGACCATGGCGCCGGCCTTCTCCACCCCCAGGCGGCCCTGGATGGCGCGCACCGCGGCCGGCTCGGCCGTGGAATAGACCAGCACGGGGCCGTCCTGCGCGTTCGCCAATTGGTCCCTGGCCCAGGCCAGCGCCTCACCGCGCACGTCGGCGCCCTCGGCGATGCGCAGCGGGTCGATGGCCAGGGCGGGCCGGCCCGTGGCGATGAATTCGGCCACCTGCTGGTTGGTCGCGACCGAGCAGCTGCCCGAGACCACGGCCTGCAGTCCCTGGGCCGCAGGCAGCACGGCGGCCTGCGAATCCGGTGCGATGCCGAAGTTCTGCGGCAGGCCGATGGCAACACCGGAACCGGCCGTGACCAGCGGCATGCCCTGGAGCGCCAGGCCCAGCGTCACGAGGTCGGCGTTGGTGAGCGCGTCGACGACGGCGATGCCCACGCC
>CAJYRH010000236.1 GCA_913776795.1 uncultured Pseudorhodoferax sp.
GTCGGTTCGGTGAGCCTTGCGGTGCAGTTCAACCTGCTGCGCCTGTCCGATTCGCTGGATGGCATCGAGGCCGTGCTCGCCCACCCCCAGGCGCTGGCGCAGTGCCAGGAATGGCTGTCTGCGCACCTGCCGCGCGCCGAGCGCCGGGCCGTGTCCAGCAATGCCGAAGGTGCGCGCCTGGCCTCCACCAACCCGGCCTGGGCCGGGCTCGCAAGCGAACGCGCGGCCACGCAGTTCGGCCTGCACCTGGTGGCCCGCGCCATCCAGGACAACGCGCACAACCGGACGCGCTTCGCCATCATTTGCCTGCCCGAGACGCTGGACGCACCCCCTGCATCCGGCAAGGATTGCACCAGCCTCGTGGTGTCCGTGCCGAACAAGCCCGGTGCGCTGCACGACCTGCTCGTGCCGCTCAAGACACACGGTGTGTCGATGACCCGCTTCGAATCGCGCCCGGCCCGCACGGGCCAGTGGGAGTACTACTTCTACATCGACCTGGACGGCCACCCCTCGCAGCCGCACGTGGCCAAGGCACTCGAGGAGTTGCGCGGGATCTGCGCCTTCTACAAACTGCTGGGCACCTACCCGGTCAGTGCCTGAGGGCCGCGCCACGATGTTTGAACGCCTGGGCCTGATCGGCTGCGGCCTGATGGGCGGCTCGTTCGCGCTGGCGCTGCGCCAGGCAGGCTTGGTGCACCAGATCGCCGGGTTCAGCGCCTCGCCCAGCACCACGCAGCGTGCCCTGGAACTCGGCGTGATCGACGTGCAGGCCAGCACGGCCGCCGAGGCGGCGGTTGGCGCCGACCTGGTGCTGGTCGCCGTGCCAGTGGCCGCGACCGAGAGCACCTTCGCGTCCATCCGCACCACGCTCGGCCACGGCACCCTGCTCATGGACGTGGGCTCGACCAAGAGCGACGTGGTGGCTGCGGCCGAACGCGCGCTCGGCGAGGCCCTGCCCTGCTTCGTGCCGGCCCACCCGATCGCCGGCAAGGAGCGCGCCGGCGTGGACCATGCGGATGCCGCGCTGTACCAGGGCCGCCATGTGATCCTGACGCCCATTGCCAGTTCGGGCGCCGCCCAGCTGGCCAAGGCGCAGGCCGTCTGGGCCGCCCTGGGCGCGCGCCTGGTCGAGATGACGCCCTCTGCACACGACAAGACTTTCGCCGCAGTCAGCCACCTGCCGCACCTGCTGGCCTTCGCCTTCGTCAACGGCATCGCGCAGCAGCCGGACGGCCAGGCCATCCTGGCGCTGGGTGGGCCCGGCTTTCGCGACTTCACACGCATCGCTGCGGCCGACCCGCGCATGTGGCGCGACATCTTCCTGGCCAACCGCCAGGAATTGCTGGGCCAGCTGCGCGCGCATCAGCAGGCGCTGGCACAGTTCGAGCAGCAGATCGTGGCCGGCCAGGGCGCTGCGCTGGAACAGCTGATCACGCAGGCCAGCGGCATCCGCGCCGCCTGGCACATGGATCCATTCAAACCCGGGACCTGAGAATGTTCGACACCGCCTTCCTGGACCTCCCCCCGCTGCAGGGAGCCGCCGGAACGGTGGCGCTGCCGGGCTCCAAGAGCATCTCCAACCGCGTGCTGCTGCTGGCGGCGCTGTCGGCGGGCCAGACCGTCGTGCGCGACCTGCTCGATTCCGACGACACACGCGTGATGCTCGATGCGCTGGCCCAGCTGGGCTGCGGCGTCGCGCAAGAGGGCCGCAGCGTCACCATCACCGGCCTGGACGGCCAACTCGGCAACACCGAGGCCGAGTTGTTCATGGGCAACGCCGGCACCGCCATCCGGCCGCTCACGGCCGTGCTGGCCCTCCTGGGCGGCAAGTTCACGCTGACCGGCGTGCCGCGCATGTACGAGCGCCCCATCGGAGACCTCGTCGATGCGCTCGTGCAATTGGGCTGTGCCATCGGCTATGGCGCCAACCCGGGCTACCCGCCGTTGCAGATCGGCATGCCCGGCGCTTTGCAACTGGATCAGCCGATCCGCGTGCGCGGCGATGTCTCCAGCCAGTTCCTCACCGCTCTGCTGCTGGCCCTGCCGCTGGTCGCCAGAGGGAAGGCCCCCATGCCCCCCGGGGGGGATGCCTCGCCTTGGGGCGGCCCGGCGGCGGGGCGCGACATCACGGTCGAGGTCGTCGGCGAGCTGATCTCCAAGCCCTATGTGGAGATCACGCTGAACCTGCTGGCGCGCTTCGGCATCACGGTCGCGCGCGAGGGCTGGCAACGCTTCACGATCCCGGCCGGCAGCCGCTACCAGTCGCCCGGCGAGATCCATGTCGAGGCCGACGCTTCCTCGGCCAGCTACTTCGTGGCGCTCGGCGCCATCGCGGCCGACGCCGCCCAGCCGCTGCGCATCGAGGGCGTGGGCGCGGCCTCGATCCAGGGCGACATCCGCTTCGTCGAGGCCGCCCAGGCCATGGGCGCGGCGGTCACGGCCGGCCCCAACTGGCTGCAGGTGGCGCGCGGCGCCTGGCCGCTCAAGGCCATCGACCTCGATTGCAACCACATCCCCGATGCGGCCATGACGCTGGCCGTCATGGCGCTGTACGCCGATGGCCCGAGCCGGCTGCACAACATCGCAAGCTGGCGCGTCAAGGAGACCGACCGCATCGCCGCCATGGCGGCCGAGCTGCGCAAGTTCGGCGCCGAGGTCGAGGAAGGCCAGGATTACCTGCGCATCGTGCCGCCGCCGGTCACCGACCCCTGGCCCAGTGCCGCGATCCACACCTACGACGACCACCGCGTGGCCATGTGCTTCTCGCTGGCGGCCTTCCACCGGCTGCGCCCCGGCGCCACGCGATCAGGCGCGCCGGTTCGCATCCTCGACCCCAGGTGCGTGGCCAAGACCTTCCCGGACTACTTCGAAGCGCTGTTATCGGTCTGCCGCACACCGACCGCCCAGGTCCCCGTGCTCTGCATCGACGGCCCCACGGCCTCGGGCAAGGGCACGGTGGCGGCGGCCGTTGCGCGCGCGCTCGGTTACCACTTCCTGGATTCGGGCGCGATGTACCGCATCACGGCCTACGCGGCGCTGCGTGCCGGGCACGCCATCGGCCCGCAGAACGAGACGGCCATCGCGCGCATGGCAGCCACGCTGCCCGTGCGCTTCGACGACGGCCGCATCTGGCTGGACACCGAGGACGTGACCGAAGCGATCCGCACCGAAGAGGCCGGCATGAGCGCGTCCAAAGTCTTGGCTCTGCCTGCCGTGCGCGCCGCGCTGGTCGACCTGCAGCTGAGCTTTCGCCGTCTGCCGGGCCTGGTGGCCGACGGCCGCGACATGGGCACCGTGATCTTCCCGGCCGCCCCGCTCAAGGTGTATCTGACGGCCAGCGCCGAGCGGCGCGCCGAGCGCCGGCATAAGCAATTGATTTCCAAAGGGATTTCAACTACAATCGCCACCCTTCGCGCGGACCTTGAGGCGCGCGACGCCCGGGACGCATCCCGCGCGTC
>CAJYRH010000237.1 GCA_913776795.1 uncultured Pseudorhodoferax sp.
AGCGCGGGTGCCGACAGAATGGTCACGCCGAAGGTCACGCCGGCCGTGACGGCCTCCACGCGCGACACCCGCCACAGGTGCACGAACGCGCTCGGCTTGACCAGCCCCATCACGGCCGCCACGACGATGGCGGCGAGCGCCGCCTGCGGCACCGGATGCAGCAGCGGCGTGAACCACACCAGGGCCGCCAGCACCACCACGACCGAGGCGATGGTGGCCCAGCCGGTGCGCGCACCGGCGTAGAGGTTGAGCGCCGATCGCGAGAACGACGAACTGGTGGGGAAGGCGCCGGACAGGCCGGACGCCAGCTTGGCCAGGCCCTGGCCGATGAGGTCCTGGTCCTGGTCCCAGCGCTGGCCGCCGGTCTGGCTGTCGACCTTCGCGCTGGAGGCCGTCTCCAGGAAACTGATGAGTGTGATGACCAGTGCCGGCACCAGCAGCCGGCTGAAGTCCTGCCAGCCTGGCCAGCGCGGCAGATACGGCTGCGGCATGCCGGCCGGCAGCGCGCCGACCACTGCGCCGCCGGTGGCCTCGAAACCGGTGGCCCAACTGATGGCCGCCGCGGCCAGGACCACCAGCACCACGGCCGGCAGCTTGGGCGACAGGCGGCGCGACAGCACCAGCAGCGCCAGCGAACCGATGCCGAACAGCGCTGCACCGGGATCGATCTGCTCGACCAGGTGGACCGCCTGCCAATCGCGCGGCAGGCCGATCAGGTCATGGAGCTGCGAGGCCAGGATCAGAACGGCCGCGGCCTGCGTGAAGCCCATCAGCACAGGGGCGCTGACCACGTTGAGCAGCCACCCGAAGCGCGCCAGGCCCAGCACGATCTGCAGCACGCCAGACAGCAGCGCCAGCCACACCGCCAGGTTCACCCACTGCGGGCTGCCCGGCTCGGCCATGCCGGTCAGGGACGCCGCGATCAACAGGCAGCTCAGCGCCGTGGGCCCGACCGACAGGCGGGTGGATGCCGAGAACAGCACTGCGATCAGCGCCGGCAGCAGCGAGGCGTAGATGCCCGTCACCAGGGGCATGCCGGCCAAAGCCGCATAGGCCACGCCCTGAGGGATGACCATCATGCCGACCGTCAGGCCCGCCACGGCTTCCCCCTGGAGGGTTCTCCGGTCGGGCTGCGACCAGGCCAGAAAGGGAAAGAACCGGCGCCAGCGCCGGCGGAAGGATGTGTGCGGGGCTTCAGGCATCATGCGGGGCGCCCGGCGTGTTGCGGGCAGCGCATTGTCCCATCGCCCGTTGCGTTCACCTGCCGTGCTCCGTTCTCTCGCTGCCCTTGCCGGCGTCCTTGCCGGGCTGTCGTTCACTCTTGCGCAAGCTGCCGATGCCTGGGCAGGTCGGGTCACGTATGTCAGCGATGGCGACACGCTGTGGGTGCGGCCGGACGCCGGTGGTCGGCCGCGCAAGGTGCGCATGCATGGCATCGACGCGCCTGAGCTGTGCCAGGCCCATGGGCCCGAGGCGCGGTCTGCCTTGCAGCGCGCGGTGCTTGGGCGCGAGGTGCACGTGCAGCCGCTGCGTGGCGACGACTACGGCCGCCTGCTGGCGCGGCTGTGGCTCGATGGGAAGGATGTGGCCGCACCCCTGGTGCGGGCCGGCCATGCCTGGTCGTACCGGTACCGCCGCAGCCCCGGTCCGTATGCGAGGGAAGAGGGCGAGGCGCGTGCCGCCCGTCGTGGCCTGTTCATGGACGTCCGCGCGCTCCGGCCCTATGCGTTCCGCCGTCAGCACGGCCCGTGCAGATGATTCTTCAGCGTGTGCCGCAGACCGGGCAGTGCGGCTGCCGGGCCACGCGCAGCGTGGTCCATTCCAGCTGCCGCGCATCGAGCATGAGCAGGCGCCCAGCGAGCGAGGGGCCGGCGCCGCTCAGCAGCTTGAGCGCCTCGACCGCCTGCAGGCTGCCGACCACGCCGACCAGAGGCGCCAGCACGCCCATCGTGGCGCAGCGCACTTCCTCGGGCATGCTGTCGGGCGGGAACACGCAGGCATAGCAGGGCGACGCGGCATCGCGCGGGTCGAACACCGCCAGTTGCGCGTCGAAGCGGATCGCAGCACCCGAGACCAGCGGCCGTCCATGCCGCACGCAGGCCGCGTTGACGGCCTGCCGTGTGGCGAAGTTGTCGCAGCAGTCCAGCACCACGTCGGCTTCGCGCACCAGCCGGTCCAACAGCGCTGCATCGGCGCGCTGTGCGATGGCCCGCACTGCCACCTCCGGGTTCAGCGCGGCAATGGCCACGCGCGCCGAATCGGCCTTGGGCTGGTCCAGCCGTGCCATGCTGTGGGCGACCTGGCGCTGCAGATTGGTCAGGTCGACCGTGTCGTCGTCCACCAGCGTGATGCGGCCGACGCCCGCACTGCCCAGGTACAGCGCCACCGGCGAGCCCAGACCGCCGGCGCCCACGACGAGCGCGTGGGCGTCGAGCAGGCGCTGCTGGCCCTCGATGCCGATCTCGTCGAGCAGGATGTGGCGCGAGTAGCGCAGGAGCTGGTCATCCGTCATGCGGCGATTGTGGCCAAAAGAAAAGCCCCGCATCGCGGGGCTCCTCGGTGTCCAGGCAGGGCAGAGATCAGTTTTCCTTCTTCTCCTGCGGCCGCTCGACCAGGGTCTTGCTGACCAGCACCGGTCCACCCTTGAGCCGGCTGATGGCCTGGGCCAGCTGGAAGTCCTTGTCGGAACCGAACTCGGGCGGGCGGCGCTCGGCCACCGGCTTCTTCGCCTCCTCTTCCAGGCGCTTGCGGGCTTCCTCGCGGGCCTTCTCGCGCGCGGCATCCTTGATCTCGGGACCCTGGCCGCTGTTCAGGTGCTTCTCCAGGTCGGCCTCGCGCGTGCGCAGGGCCGCAAAGGGGCTGCCTTCCTCGGTCTCGTCGACCATCACGTCGGGCACGATGCCCTTGGCCTGGATTGAGTTGCCGCTGGGCGTGTAGTAGCGCGCGGTGGTGAGCTTCAGGCCCGTGTCCGGACCCAGCGGGCGCACGGTCTGCACCGAGCCCTTGCCAAAGGTCTGGCTGCCCATGATGGTGGCGCGCTTGTGGTCCTGCAGCGCGCCGGCGACGATTTCGCTGGCCGAGGCCGAGCCTTCGTTGACCAGCACCACGATAGGCACGTTCTTGAGCGCAGCCGGCAGCCGCTTGAGCGGGTCGGAGCCGCCGCGGCGCAGGTAGTACTCGGGCGCGGCCTTGTAGGTGAACTTGCTGTCGGCCAGCTGGCCGTTGGTGGAGACGACCGTCACACCCTCGGGCAGGAATGCGCTCGAAACCGCAACCGCAGCGTCGAGCAGGCCACCCGGGTCGTTGCGCAGGTCCAGCACCAGGCCCTTGAGGTTGGGCTCCTGCTTGTAGATCTCCTCGAGCTTGCGCGCGAAGTCGTCCACCGTGCGGTCCTGGAACTGGCTCAGGCGGATCCAGGCGTAGCCCGGCTCCACGACCTTGCCCTTGACCGACTGGGTGCGGATCTCCTCGCGCGTGATCGTCACGGGGAAGCTGCGGCTCTCGTCCTTGCGGAAGATGGTCAGGTCGACCTTGGTGTTGGGCTCGCCGCGCATGCGCTTGACGGCGTCGTTCAGCGACAGGCCCTTGACGGCCGTGTCGTCGATCTTGGTGATCAGGTCACCGGGCTTGAGGCCGGCGCGAAAGGCCGGCGAGCCCTCGATCGGCGAGACCACCTTGACGAGGCCGTCTTCCTGCGTGATCTCGATGCCCACGCCCACGAAGCGGCCCGTCGTGCCTTCGCGGAATTCCTTGAAGGTCTTCTTGTCGAAGTACTGCGAGTGCGGATCCAGGCTGGCCACCATGCCCGAGATCGCGTCGCTGATCAGCTTCTTCTCGTCGACGGGCTCGACGTAGTCGCTCTTGATCATGCCGAACACGGCTGCCATCTGCTGGAGTTCCTCCAGCGGCAGGGGCGCCATGGCACCGCGCGCCACGGTCTGCAGCGACACGGTGGTCATGGCCCCTGCAAGGGCACCGGCTGCGACCCAGCCTGCGATCTTCAGTTTCTGACCCATAGCGAGCTATCCCCAGACAGGTTCCGACAAATGAGCGATTGGAATGCCGGATCGCGAGCCGGTTCCGCTGAAACAGCGGAGAATTTCTGGCCTTTACAGGCCGTTCACGAAAATCAGTCCTTCTTGCCCTGCGCCGCCACCGCGGCCGCAGCGCGCGCTGCCGCTTCAGCATCGCCCAGATAGTAGTGGCGGATCGGCTTGAGATCGGCGTCCAGTTCGTAAACCAGCGGAATTCCGTTGGGAATGTTCAGGCCCACGATGTCGGCATCGGAGATGCCGTCCAGGTACTTGACCAGCGCACGAATGGAGTTGCCGTGGGCGGCCACCACCACCTTGCGGCCCGACTGAATGGCAGGCGCCATGGCCTCGTTCCAGAACGGCAGCACGCGGGCCACGGTGTCTTTCAGGCACTCGGTCAGAGGCACCTGGTCGGGCGCGAGCTTGGCATAGCGCAGGTCGCCGCGCTCGCTGCGCGGGTCGCCGGCCTCCAGCGCGGGCGGCGGCGTGTCGTAGCTGCGGCGCCAGACCAGCACCTGCTCGTCGCCGTACTGCTTGGCGGTCTCGGCCTTGTTCAGGCCCTGCAGTGCACCATAGTGGCGCTCGTTCAGGCGCCAGCTGTGGACCACCGGCAGCCAGGTGCGGTCCATCTCGTCCAGCGTGTGCCACAGCGTGCGCGTGGCGCGCTTGAGCACGCTGGTGTAGGCCACGTCGAACTCGTAGCCCTCGGCGCGCAGCAGGCGACCGGCGTTCTTGGCCTGTTCGATGCCGGTTTCCGTGAGGTCCACGTCGGTCCAGCCGGTGAATCGGTTCTCAAGATTCCAGGTCGATTCGCCGTGGCGGATCAGGACGAGTTTGTGCATGGTGGTCAAAGTTGGGAGAGCGGAGGGAATTGGGCCGGCGCGCGCAGCGGGCCGAAACCGGCCATTTTAGAATCGCCGACCCGCCCGCCAGATCGGCGGCGGCCCCAACGAGAAAGCCTTTTGCATGAAATTCGTGATCGACAACTGGATGCTGTTCGCCGTGGCGCTGGCTTCCGCG
>CAJYRH010000238.1 GCA_913776795.1 uncultured Pseudorhodoferax sp.
TGCGCTGCAGCCTTCAAGCTGAAACGTCCACATCCCGATCCAGGGTCAGATCCACCCGCCTTCTGCGCATGCGGTGATTCCGACGCTGCTCCTGCAGCGTGACGCGCCCAGATGGCGCAGTTCACGCGTGCTCGACAACGTGCAACCAAGCCAACCCAACCTTCCAACAAGAGGAAAACACCATGCTGAATCCATCGCTCTTTGCATTGCGTGCTGCCGGAGCGTGCGCACTGGCGCTTGCGCTCGTGTCGCCCGCACATGCGGCGCCGGTCCTTGAAATGTCGGCAGCAGCCTCGGCGACCGGGATCGACCTCACCGTGCGTGCACGGGATGCCGTGGACCTGTACGGGTACCAGTTCACGCTGAACTTCAACCCGGCACTGCTGACTGCCATCGGTGGCACCGAGGGCGCCTTCCTGCGGAGCGGCGGGGCAACCTTCTTCGACGCCGGCAGCATCGACAACGGCACCGGCTCCATCGCGTACACGTTCGGCTCGCTGATCGGGGACATCGGCGGCGTGAGCGGGTCGGGCGACCTGGCTGTCTTTTCCTTCGGCGTCCAGCAGGGTGGATTGGCCAGCTTCACATTCTCGGACGTCGAGTTTCTCGATTCGACGCTGACGGCAATCTCCGTGGACACCACGGACCTGGTGGCCCAGGTCAGTGAAGTGCCGGAGCCGGGCAGTCTGTTGCTGGCCGCGGGCGGCCTGTTCGCCCTGCTCGGCAGCCGTGCCATCAAGCCGAAGGCGCGCTGACGCGGCCACCCCATCGCGATCGGGCCCCGGCATGGCCAGGCCAGCCAGGGTTGCCAGGTCATCGGAATACTCAAAAAGGACGAGCATGTTGTTCCATAAATTCAGACTCAACGCGATCTGCATCGCGCTGCCGACGGTGTTCGCAGTGGCCACCGGCGCTCTGGCAGCGGACCGGCCTGTGGACCCTGCCAATTGGCCGGCCTTGAAGGATGTCTACAAAAACCATTTCCTGATCGGCACCACGGGCCCAAGCGCGGCCACGTATGCCTCCAACGTCGTGCCGGGCGAGAACTCGGCGGCTGCCATGCGGTTGAAGCACTTCAACGCCGTGACGCCCGAGAACGACATGAAGCCGCAATCCCTCTGGGGGGGTGGCCGCCCGAATGAGAACCCGGCGTTTCTGACGAATCTGACCTCGGGCATCAACAACGATCTGCGGGCGGCCAATGCCGCCGGCGTCAAGGTCACCGGGCATGTGCTGATCTGGCACAACCAGTCGGGCACGTGGCCGGCCGCCAATGTGCTGACGCCCGAGGGGCTGTGGGAAACGCCGTGGGACTATGCGACGGCGAAGGCGAATCTGGAGTTCTACGTGCGCACCGTCGCCTCCCACTTCGACCAGGAGCCGCGCCGGCTCTACGCCTGGGACGTTGTGAACGAGGCATTCAAGGACAACCCCGACAACCCTGCGGACTGGCGCAATGCCCTGCGCTCGGGCTACAGCCCCGAGGAGAGGCCGGCCCGCTGGGCCCAGGCCTACTCCAAGGGCGGCAAGAGCTGGGACTACATGTACGACGCCTACTTTTATGCGCGCCAGAACACGACCGCGCGCCTGGTCTACAACGACTTCAACGACAACGAGCGGGAGTCGAAGGCGAACGCGATCGCGTCGATGGTCAAGGAGTTCAACGAGCGCTACGCGGCCGAGTCGGCTGCCGGCAGGGGCCGCATCCTGCGCGATGCCAACGGACAGCCCAGGCCGCTGGTCGAGGTGATCGGCACCCAGGGCCACCTGAACATGCGGCTCAACATGGACGCCTTCGAAAGGACGGTCAAGACCTACCTGGACATCGGCGTGGATGTCGACATCACCGAACTGGAAGCGGCGCCCACCCTCGGTCTGGACAAGAACCAGCGGATCCAGAACGGCCCAGAGATGAACAGCATCTTCATGGCCCAGGGGGTCTACTACGCGAAGATGCTGAACATGCTCAAGGAGTACGCCGTCGGCCCTGCGGGCAAGAACCGGCAGTACAAGGGCGGTGTGCACCGGGTGTCCTGGTGGGGCCTGACGGATCCGGGCTACCACACGAACGGCTACCTCTGGTCGGCCGTCGGCCAGCCCAAGGAAGCCTATTGGGCCGTGGCGAATCCGGACCAGTACCTGACCGACGCGGGCCTGCCGGTCAATGGCGTCACTGCGACCATCAACTACGGCGGCGAGACGTTCACGGCCAGAACATGGGGCGGCAAGAACACCCATGCGCGGCTGGACATCAACGTGCCTGCCGGCACGAAGAATGTCAGCTTCACGGCCCGGAACATCTCGTTGCCCGCCGGCTACACGGTCGAGAGCATCAAGTACAGCCCCTCCAACTGCGCGGTGATTCCCGGCAAGCCGTGCCACGTGACCGTGAAGGCGCGGGGCGCGGACCCGGCACCGGCCTACCAGGCCGTGGGCGTGGAGAACACCGCCACGTATGTGCTGTCGTTTGGCAACATGGCGGTGTCGTGGTTCGAGAACTCGGCCGCCCTGGCAGCCCCCTACGCCTATGCGGATGTGCGCTTCAGCGACGGCGTGACCAAGCTCAGGCAGTACAAGACGGCCAACGGTGCCGATGGAACGCTGCAGGCCACCGGCGCCACCGAACTCAAGGCCGTGCCCAGGCATGGGCGCACGACGCTCGTGCTGAACGCGCAGGAGTTGATCGCGAACCCGGTCGGGCTGCGGCTGAACAGGGACGATGCGACGGCCAAGGCCTGGCGGCTCGTCGACCGGATCGAACCGGGCAGGACGTACATGGTCCTGTCGGCGGATTCGACGTTCCGCGACGGCGTTGAAACGAAGGGCTATGTCCTGACCAACCGGACGAAGCCAGCCAGCACCGCCGTCAATGGCATGGCCGCCCCGGAATCGCTGTCGCGTACGCCTGTCGTGCTGCGCGGCGACGTGCTGGTGCCCCTGCGCAACCCGAATGCGCCGCAAGGCGAGCCGGCGCTGGCGCAGGACAACCTCAAGTTCATGCTGGAGGAGGCGAAGAGCCCGGCCGCGGGACGGTACGAAAGCCAGGCGGGCTACACCATGGAGAGCTTCATCCATGGCACCAATGTCTATCCCAACGTCATGTTCAGAGGCAACGGCGCGGCCGGCACCGTGGTGGGCGATTACTACTCGCTGATCACGCGGCAGCAGAACGGGGCCGAAGGCACGCCGGTCGCCGACCGGGCGCTGGACCAGGCAGTGTGGTTCCACACGCCGATCGACCAGAAGACCGGCGAGACCAAGATGTTCCTGTACACGGAACGCGACGCGACCGAGCAGCACTATGCGCTGAAGGAAGTGGACAGTGGGGACACGCCGAACCGCGACACCGGCAACGCCATCAGCCAGCGGCAGGCAGCGACCGGGGGCTTCGTGGCCATGCGCGCGGCGACCCCGGACGGTGGGACCACCGTGAAGTTCTATGCCTATGACATGAAGCCGTACATCTACGGCGACGTGGACGGCAACGGCGCAGTCTCTTGTGCGGACCTGACGGCGGCGAAGGCGTCGGTCGGCAAGCGCACGGGCCAGGCCGGGTTCCTGCCCGCCGCCGACGTGGACCAGAACGGGATCGTCGACATCCGCGACATCTCCGGCATCTCGCGTCTGCTCCCTGCAGGCACCGGCTGCTGACCCCAGCGTGATGCACGGCCGGCCCGTGCCGGTCCATGGACGCCCGGTGCAATGCGCCGGGCGTCTGCGCTTTCAGCGCGCCAATGCGCGCATCGCACGGAGGGGCGAGGGCAGGGTGGCTTGGAGCCCGCGACCCCGTTACTCGACGTTCTGCACCTGCTCGCGCATCTGCTCGATCAGCACCTTCATGTCGACCGAGATGCGCGTCAGTTCCAGCGCTGCCGACTTCGATCCCAGCGTGTTGGCCTCGCGGTGCAGCTCCTGGATCAGGAAATCGAGCCGCTTGCCGAGCTCGCCGCCGTTTTTGAGCAGGCGCTCGATCTCGTCCAGGTGCGAGTCCAGCCGGGTGATCTCCTCGGCCACGTCGATGCGGATCGCGAAGGCCGTGGCTTCGGTCAACGCGCGGTCCTGCGCAGCCTCGGGCAAGGTCGCGCCATCGGCCAGGGCCATGGCTTCCTTCCAGCGGTCCAGGAAGCGCTGGCGCTGCTGCTCCACAAGTTGCGGCACCAGTGGCAGGGCCTGTGCCGCGAGTGCCCGCAACTGGCCCAGGCGTTCGTTCAGCATCACCGCAAGGCGGGCGCCTTCGCGCTGCCGGGCGGCCAGCAGCTCCTTGAGCACCTTCTCGGCCAGCGGCAGCACCTGCTCGTCGAGCTCGCCCGTGCCGTGCTGCTCGGCAGACGACAGCCGGATCACCTCGGCCACCGACAGCGGGGTGGCACTGGGCAGCCAGGAACGCACCTGGTCCTGCACGCCGTTCAGGCGCTGCAGCAGGCGCGGCGTGGGCTCGGGCACGCTGCCCGCGTCGACGTTGTCGATGGCCGCGCGCAGTTCGACCTTGCCGCGCTTGAGCTTGGCCGTTAGCAGTTCGCGCAGCGCCGGCTCCTGCTGGCGCAACTCGTCGGGCAGGCGGAATGCGAGGTCGAGGAAGCGGCTGTTGACGGCCCGGATCTCGATGCCAAGGCGGCGCGCCGGGCCGCCTTTCGCGTCCTGATCGGCGGTGTTGCCGGCGCCACTTTGCTGGGCGCGTGCGTAACCGGTCATGCTGTAGACTGGCATGAGAACGTTTCTGGTCGTTGCAAAGGCCAGAGAATAACGGCTTCCACCTCCCGCGACGATCGCAGCCCCTTCCATGACCAAGAGCAAGCCGGCGCCGTTGCGGCCCGAGACCGTCATCGGCGGCTACCGCATCGTCCGCAGGCTTTCCTCGGGCGGTTTCGGCATGGTCTATCTCGCCATCGACGGCGAAGGCAACCATGTGGCAGTCAAGGAATATCTGCCCTCGTCGCTGGCCTCGCGCGAGCCGGGGCATGCGCTGCCGGTGGTGACGGCGGAGAAGCTGTCGCTGTACCGCCTCGGGCTCAAGAGCTTCTTCGAGGAAGGCCGCTCGCTGGCCCAGATCGCGCACCCCTCGGTGGTCAGCGTGCTCAATTTCTTCCGCGAGAACGAGACCGTCTACATGGTCATGAACTACCTGGAGGGGGCGACCCTGCAGGACTTCATCATCACCTCGCGCGAACTCAAGCGGCCCAAGGTGTTCCGCGAATCGACGATCCGCTCGCTGTTCGACGAGGTGCTGCGCGGACTGCGCATCGTGCACCAGCACAAGATGCTGCACCTGGACATCAAGCCGGCCAACATCTTCATCACCGACGACGACAAGGCCGTGCTGATCGATTTCGGCGCCGCGCGCGAGGTGCTGAACAAGGAAGGCAATTTCGTCCGGCCGATGTACACGCCTGGATTCGCCGCGCCCGAGATGTACCGGCGCGACGCCACCATGGGGCCGTGGACCGACATCTACGCCATTGGCGCCTGCATCTACGCCTGCATGCTGGGCTTTCCGCCCGCCGAGGCACCCCAGCGGCTGGAGAAAGACCGCATCACGATCTCGCTGGCGCGCCTGCGCGGCGTGTACTCCGACAACCTGATCGAGGTGGTCGGGTGGTGCATGGCGCTTGACCCGTTGTCGCGGCCCCAGTCGGTGTTCGCCCTGCAGAAGGAGCTCAGCCGCGAGGGCGAGCGACGCTACACCAAGCTCTCCATGAGCGAGAAGATCCGCATGCAGTTCGACACCCTGGTGTCCGACGGCAAGAAGCCCGGGGCCGCGCCCGCCGGCTCGAGCGACAAGACCTCGCGATGAGGTTCTCGGTCTTCCAGGTGAGCCGGCGCGGTGGCCGCACACGCAACGAAGACCGCATGGGCTACTGCTACACGCGCGAGTCGGGCCTGTTCGTGTTGGCCGATGGCATGGGCGGGCATCCCGACGGAGATGCCGCTGCGCAGCTCGCGGTGCAGACGGTGTCCTCCCTGCACCAGCAGCAGGCCACGCCACAGCTGGCGCAGGCCGGTGACTTCCTGGTGCACGCCCTGCTGGCCTCGCACCGGCGCATCCTGCGCTATGGGGACGAGCGCGGCCTGGCCGACAAGCCGCGCACCACGCTGGTGGCGGCCGTGGTGCAGGGCGACAGCCTCACCTGGGTGCATTGCGGCGATTCGCGCCTGTACCTGCTACGTGGCGGCGCGCTGCTGGCGCGCACGCGCGACCATTCCTACCTCGAGCAGATGCCGGCCGACACGGCGCGGGCGGGCCGTGTCAACCGCAATGTGCTGTACACCTGCCTGGGCTCGCCGGTGGCGCCTGAATACCAGCTCGGCGGGCCGATTGCCCTGCAGCGCGGTGACAAGATCCTGCTGTGCTCCGATGGCCTGTGGTCCAGCGTGAGCGACGCGCGCATCGTCGAGCAGCTGGCGGCACTGCCCGTGGCGCAGGCCGTGCCGGAACTCGTGGAGCAGGCACTGCGCGCGGCTGGCGAGACCAGCGACAACGTGACGGCGCTGGCGCTGGAATGGCGTTCGGTGGACGCCTTCGCCTCCACGTGCGGCCAGGCGCCCGATGCCTTCGCCGCCACCGTGCAGGGCCTGGACCCCAAGGCGGGCGAGCCCGCGCTGGACGAAGCCGACATCGACCGCTCCATCGCCGAGATCAACGAGGCCATCCGCCGCACTGCGGCCCGCCGCGTCTGACCTGTGCCGGGCGCGGTCTTCGCGCTTGGCGACAATCGCCCCCATGACTGAATTTGCAAGAACCGGCGGACGTGCCGCCGACCAGCTGCGCCCCGTGCGCATCACCCGTGGCTTCACCATCCATGCCGAGGGCTCGGTGCTGATCGAGTTCGGCCAGACGCGCGTGCTGTGCACCGCCTCGGTCGAAGACAAGGTGCCGCCGCACAAGAAGGGCAGCGGCGAGGGCTGGGTGACGGCCGAGTACGGCATGCTGCCGCGCGCCACCCATACACGCGGCAGCCGCGAGGCCGCCAAGGGCAAGCAAAGCGGCCGCACGCAGGAGATCCAGCGCCTGATCGGCCGCTCCATGCGCGCCGTGTTCGACTTGAAGCGCCTGGGCGAGCGCACCATCCACCTCGATTGCGACGTGCTGCAGGCCGACGGTGGCACGCGCACGGCCGCCATCACGGGCGCCTTCGTGGCAGCGCAGGACGCGGTCGACAAGCTGCTGGCCGAAGGCAGGCTCACCGCCTCGCCCATCGTGCAGCCGGTGGCGGCGATCTCCGTGGGCATCGTCCAAGGCACGCCGCTGCTGGACCTGGAGTACACGGAAGACTCGGCTTGCGATACCGACATGAACGTGGTCATGACGGGCGCCGGCCACTTCGTCGAGGTGCAGGGCACGGCCGAGGGCGCCGCCTTCACGCGCGCCGAGATGGACCAGCTGCTGCAGCTGGCCGACAAGGGCATCCGGGAACTGATCGGGCTGCAGCGCTCTGCATTGGCGGGTTGAGCATGGACCTGGTCCTGGCTTCCAACAACAAGGGCAAGCTGGCCGAGTTGCAAGCCCTGTTCGCGCCGCTGGATGTGCGCCTGGTGGCCCAGGGTGAACTGGGCGTGCCCGAGGCCGAGGAGCCGTTCCGCACCTTCGTCGAGAACGCGCTGACCAAGGCCCGCAATGCTGCGCACCACACCGGCCTGGCCGCCGTCGCCGACGACGCCGGCCTGTGCGTCGACGCCTTCGGTGGCCTGCCGGGCGTGGACACGGCCTACTACGCGACGCAGTTCGGCTATGCCAAGGGCGACGACAACAACGTGCGCGCGCTGCTCGAGCAGATGCGCGGCGTGCAGGACCGGCGTGCCGCGCTCGTCAGCACGCTGGTGGCCGTGCGCAGCCCCCAGGATCCGGAGCCGCTGATCGCGGTCGGCCGCGCCGTGGGCCGCATCACCGAGGCGCCGGTCGGCGAAGGCGGCTTCGGCTTCGATCCGGTGATGTGGATCGAGGCGTTCGGCAAGACCTTCGCCGAACTGCCGGCGGAGGTGAAGAACGCCCACAGCCACCGCGGGCAGGCTGCGCGCGAGATGCTGCGGCTGATGCGCGAGCGCTGGTTCTAGCGATGTCCGGCATGCGCGCCCGCGAACTGGCGGACTTTATGCGGCCCAGCGTGCTGCAGCTGCAGGCGCTTCCGCCGCTGGCGCTGTACCTGCACCTGCCCTGGTGCATCCGCAAGTGCCCCTACTGCGACTTCAACTCGCATGCCGTGCGCGGCGATGAAGCGGTCGTTCGCTGGGGCGGTGCCGACGCGCCCACCGTGACCCAGGTGTCGGCCCCCGCAGAACTGCCCGAGCAGCGCTACATCGACGCGCTGATCGCCGACCTCGAGGCCGCGTTGCCGCTGGTCTGGGGCCGCACCGTGCACAGCATCTTCATCGGCGGGGGGACGCCCAGCCTGTTCTCGCCGCAGGCCATCGACCGGCTGCTGGGCGACGTGCGCGCACGGCTGCGGCTGGAGGCCGATTGCGAGATCACGCTGGAGGCCAATCCCGGCACCTTCGAGAAGGACCGCTTCCGCGCCTACCGCGCCGCCGGCGTCACGCGCCTGTCCGTGGGCGTGCAGAGTTTCGACGACGCCATGCTGCAGGCCGTGGGCCGCGTGCACGACCGCCGCCAGGCCATCGCCGCGCTCGAGGAGGCGGGCGAGGCGTTCGACACCTTCAACCTGGACCTCATGTACGCGCTGCCGGGCCAGACGCCCGGCATGCTGGCGCGGGACCTGGAGACCGCGCTGGCGCTGGCGCCGCCGCACCTGTCGGTCTACCACCTCACCATCGAGCCCAACACCTTTTTCGCCAAGCACCCGCCGATGCTGCCGGAGGACGACACCGCCTACGCGATGCTGGACCAGATCACCGAGGCAACCGGCCGCGCGGGGCTGGAGCGCTACGAGGTGTCGGCCTATGCCCGCGCCGGCCACCGTTGCGTGCACAACGTCAATTACTGGCAGTTCGGCGACTATCTCGGCATCGGCGCGGGCGCGCACAGCAAGCTGAGCTTTGCCCACCGCGTGGTGCGCCAGGTGCGGCTGCGCGAGCCGGGGCTCTACATGGCGCAGGCCCTGGCCGGGGCCGCGCTGGCGCAGGACGAGGACGTGCGCAGGGCCGACCTGCCGTTCGAGTTCATGCTCAATGCGCTGCGCCTGCGCGAGGGTTTTGCGCTGCAGGATTTCACCGAACGCACTGGCCTGCCGCTGTCCAGCATCGCGGCCGGCCTGACCGAAGCCGAGCAGCGCGGCCTGCTGCTGCGGGACGCCGCCCGCGTGCGGCCGAGCGAGAAGGGTTTCGACTTCCTCAGCGATCTGCAGGCAATCTTCCTATCCGGCGCCTAGCGCCTCTACCTCACCGGAGTACATCGATGGATTTGCAACTGACGGGCCAGCATGTCTTGATCACGGGTGGCAGCAAAGGCATCGGCTTGGCCTGCGCGCAGGCCTTCCTGCGCGAGGGTGCGCGCGTGAGCCTGGTCTCGCGCGATGCCGGCAACCTCGAGCGTGCCGCATCGGCGCTGCGGGCCGACTTCGCCGATGCATCCACACGGGTGCAGACCCATGCGGCCGACCTGCGCGACGCGCCCGCGGCGCTGGCGGCGGTCGACGCCATCGAACAGCAGGCCGGCGCCGTGCAGGTGCTCGTCAACTCCGCCGGTGCGGCCAAACGCACGCCGCCCAACGAGTTGACGCCGCAGGCCTGGCACGACGCCATGGACGCCAAGTACTTCAGCTACATCCACGTGATCGACCCGCTGGTCAAGCGCATGGCCGAGCGCGGGGGCGGTGCCATCGTCAACGTGGTCGGTGCGGGTGGCAAGGTTGCGAGCCCCATCCACATGCCGGGCGGCGCGGCCAACGCGGCGCTGATGCTGGTCTCGGCCGGCATGGCCGCGGCATACGCGGCCAAGGGCGTTCGCGTGAACGCGGTGAATCCGGGGCTCACGCTGACCGAGCGGCTGAAGGAGGGCATGGCGGCCGATGCGCGCCTGCAGGGCATCGACACCGACGAGGCGCTGCGCCGCGCCACGGCGCGCCTGCCGCTCGGCCGCATCGCCGAGCCGGCCGAGATCGCCGATGCGGTGCTGTTCCTGGCGTCGGCGCGTGCAAGCTACATCACGGGCGCGATCCTGGCCATGGACGGGGCCGTGACGCCGATGATCTGATCAGTGCTGCAGCCGCCGCAGCGCGGAGACGCGGTCGGCGATGACGGCCGTGTCGCGCGGCTCGTCGGCGAACACCAGGTACTTTTCCAGGTCGAGCACCGCCTCGTCGGTGTTGCCCAGGTCGGCATGGGTGAGACCGCGGTCGCGGTACTCGGACCATGCCTCGGGCAGCAGCACCACGAGCCGGTTCTGCACCGCCAGCAGGCGCTGCGCGTCCGATTGGCTGCGGTGGATCTCCTTCAGGTTGCGCAGCATGCGCGCCAGGACGTCGCGCGGCCGGGCCGACTGCAGGTACAGGCCCAGCGGCACGTCGAAGTCTTCGCCGTGCTCGGCCTGTTGCTGCTGCTTGTAGGGTGCCAGGCGCTCCACCAGTTCCTCGCGGCTCAGCGACTGGCCGACGAAGGGATCGATCACCACCTGGCCCTTGGGCAGGTTGACCTTCACCAGGAAGTGGCCGGGAAAATTGATGCCGCGCACCTGCAGGTTGAGGCTCTGCGCCAGCTCCATCCACAGCACGGCCAGCGAGATGGGGATCCCCATGCGTGTGCGAAGCACCGCATTGAGATAGCTGTTGTCGGGGTCGTAGTAGTTGTTCACGTTGCCGCCGAAACCGAGTTCTTTGTAGAAGAACTGGTTCAGCATGCGCAGCCGGTGCAACGGTGGCGCGTCGGCGGCCAGGCGGCGTTGCAGGCGGGCCTGCAACTGGTCCATGTCGCCGAGAACCTGCTGCACGTCCAGCTCGGGGTATTCGTCGTGGGCCAGGCTGGCGCAGGCCTCGAGCAGCGGGAATTGCTCGTCGCTCTGGACCAGGGAGGCGAAGTAGTCGAGCGGCGTCGGAATCGGGTAGCTGGGCGGCATCGGTTCTTTGTAATGGACGGGCCAGGGCGCGTCAAGCCAGGCGGCGGATGGCCTCAGAAGCCGTGGCGCAGCATGCGCTTGAGCTGGATACCGGCTGCCCAGGCCGCACCGAAGTACACCAGGGCCGACACCGCCAGCGCCAGCGCCATGCCGCCCATGCGCAGCCAGCCGTGGCCGACCTGCGTCCAGGGGTAGGCACGCGAGGCCCAGACGAGGAAGATGGCCAGCACCGCGCTGGCCGCCACCACCTGCAGCAGATAGCGCCCCCAGCCTGGCGAGGGCCTGTAACTGCCGCGGCGCAGCAGGCCGACCAGCAGCAGTGCGGCGTTCAGGGTGGCGCCCAGGCCGACCGACAAAGCCAACCCGGCATGCTGCAGCCTGGGCACCAGGCCGAGGTTCAGCAACTGGGTGAAGACCAGCACCACCAGCGCGATCTTCACCGGCGTGCGCACGTCCTGGCGCGCGTAGAAGCCCGGCGCCAGCACCTTGATCGCCACCAGGCCGAAGAGCCCGGCGCCGTAGCCCATCAGGGCCAGGCTGGTCTGGCGCACGTCTTCTTCACCGAAGAGGCCATGGTGGTAGATCGTGGCCACGAGCGGCACCGAGAAGGTCAGGAGCGCCACGGCGCTGGGCACCGCCATCAGCACCACCAGCCGCAGGCCCCAGTCCAGCATGGCCGAGTAGCGCGTGGTGTCACCGGCCGCATGCGCGCCGCTGAGCTGCGGCATCAGCACCACGCCCAGCGCCACGCCCAGCAGCGCGGTCGGGAACTCCATGAGCCGGTCGGCGTAGCCCAGCCAGCTCACACTGCCCGGTGCCAGGTGCGAGGCGATCTGCGTGTTGATCATGATGGACACATGGGCCACGCCCACGCCCAGCAGGGCCGGGCCCATCAATTTGGCGATGCGCCTTGTGCCTGGGTCGGCCCAGGCCTCGCGCAGTCCGGCCAGTCCCAGGCGAATGCGCGGCAGCAGGCCCATGCGGGCCAGTGCCGGCACCTGCACGCCGAGCTGCAGCAGGCCGCCCAGCATCACGCCGGCGGCCATGGCATAGATGGGTTCGATGCCGCGGGCGGCCAGCCAGGGCGCGCCCAGCCAGGCCGAACCCATCATGGCCAGGTTCAGCAGCACGGGCGTCACGGCCGGTACGGCGAAGCGCTTCCAGGTGTTCAGGATGCCCGAGGCGAGCGCCACCAGCGACATGCAGCCGATGTACGGAAACATCCAGCGCGTCATGACCACGGCGGCATGGAAGCCGTCGGCGTCCTGCTGCAGGCCGGCGGCCAGAACCCAGACCATCAGCGGCGCGGCCAGCACGCCGGCCAGACAGACCAGCACCAGAATCGCCGTCAGCACGCTGGCCACATGGTCGATCAGCTGCTTGGTGGCGGCTTCGCCGTTCTGCGCCTTGCTGGCGGCCAGCACCGGTACGAAGGCCTGGCTGAAGGCACCCTCGCCAAACAGCCGTCGGAACAGGTTGGGGATGCGGAAGGCGACGTTGAAGGCATCGGTCATGGCGCTGGCGCCGAACAGCGATGCCATCAGCAGCTCGCGGCCCAGGCCGGTGATGCGCGACGCCAGCGTCAGCAGCGAGACCGTGGAGGCGGATTTGAAAAGACTCACCGCGGCGAGTGTAGCCAGCGGCCAGGGCGGCGCCCTGGAAGCCGGCCATGTATGGGCGGCGCTGTTATACTGGCGGGCTTTGCTGGCAACATCCTCAAGCCCTTTAAGGAACACATACCATGGCAACCAAGCCCAAGAAGAAGAACCCGCGCCTGGCGTCGGGCCGCAAGCGCGTCCGCCAGGACGTCAAGATCAACGCCGCGAACACCTCGCTGCGCTCCAAATACCGCACCTTCGTCAAGAACGTCGAGAAGGCCGTTGCTGCCGGCGACAAGACGAAGGCCACCGAACTGTTCGGCAAGATGCAATCCGTGGTCGACACCGTCGCCGACAAGGGCATCTTCCACAAGAACAAGGCCGCGCGCGACAAGAGCCGCCTGGCCGCCAAGGTCAAGGCCCTGGCCACTGCCCCGGCCGCAGCCTAAACCAGCCAACCCGCCCGGGTTGCACTTGCAACCCGCCGTTTGACCGGGTGCGCTGCCAGCAAGGAAAAAGAGAAACCGCCTTCGGGCGGTTTTTTCTTGGGCGCATGGATGTGGGCAGCTCAGCGCTTGGGCGGCTCGGGCACCAGGCAGGCTTCGGCCACCTGCAGTTCGTTGTCCTTGGCGAAGTTCATCGCGAAATCCCAGGCCATCACGTCGTAGTCGCGCAGGTCGTGGTGCACGATCACGCATTTGATGCCGTTGATCGTGGTCGGCACACACCAGGGCGAATAGCCCAAATGGCTGCCCGGCTGCGGCCCGCCCGGGCGGAACTGGCTCAGCACGCCGGCCAGCCGCTCGGCCCAGTCGCTGGGGCGAAAGGTCCTGCCGTCGCGCGTGATGCCCTGGATGAAGACTTCCTTGGACGGGGGCGGGGTCATCTGGTCGGATCGGTGGAGATGGATGCGCTGGGGTGCTGCATTGTGTGCAGGACTCGCTGCAAGAACGGTGCCGTTCTCATGTTGCGGCGCACCACAGTTTAGCCGAGCCGCCCGTCGCCGCCCTGTCGCCGGGCGCATGGCTGTGATGCGGATTCGTCAAAAAAGCGAGCAATCGCTGCCCCTAGAATCGCCGTTCAGCGGGCCCAGGCGACATGCCGTGAGGCGCCGGTCTTGCTGAATCCCCCGTGTTTCGCCCCTTCTGGAGAGATCAGCACCATGACCGCTGCCGTAGAGCCCGCATCCCCCCACGTCATGAACACCTACGGCCGCGTACCGATCGCGCTGTCGCATGGCCAGGGCGTGCGCGTCTGGGATACGAATGGCAAGCAGTACATCGACGCGCTGGGGGGCATCGCGGTCAACACGCTGGGCCACAACCACCCCAAGCTGGTGCCGGCGCTGCAGGACCAGCTCACCAAGATCATCCACAGTTCCAACTACTACCACGTGCCCGGGCAGGAGAAGCTGGCGGCCAAGCTGACTGAACTGGCCGGCATGACCAACGCCTTCTTCTGCTGCACAGGCCTGGAGGCCAACGAGGCCGCCATCAAGCTGGCGCGCAAGTTCGGCCACGACAAGGGCATCAAAAAACCCGAGATCGTCGTCTACGAGAAGGCCTTCCACGGCCGCAGCATCGCCACGCTGTCCGCCACCGGCAACAGCAAGGTGCAGCAGGGCTTTGGCCCGCTGGTCGAGGGCTTCATCCGCGTGCCGCTCAACGACATCGCCGCGCTCAAGGCCAGGACCGAAGGCAACCCCAACGTGGTGGCCGTGTTCTTCGAGACCATCCAGGGCGAGGGCGGCGTGAACCCCATGCGCGCCGAGTACCTGCAGCAGGTGCGCCAGCTGTGCGACGAGCGCGACTGGCTGCTCATGATCGACGAGGTGCAGTGCGGCATGGGCCGCACGGGCAAGTGGTTCGCGCACCAGTGGGCCGGCATCGTGCCCGACGTGATGCCACTGGCCAAGGGCCTGGGCTCGGGCGTGCCGATCGGCGCCGTCGTCGCCGGCCCCAAGGCCGCCGGCATCTTCGGCCCCGGCAACCATGGCACCACCTTCGGCGGCAACCCGCTGGCCATGCGCGCGGGCATCGAGACCATCCGCATCATGGAAGAAGAGGGCCTGCTGGAGAACGCCGCCAAGGTCGGCGCGCACCTCAAGCAGGCGCTGCAGACGGCCTTCGAAGGCGTGGAAGGCTTCAAGGAGATCCGCGGCCAGGGCCTCATGCTCGGCGTGGAACTCACGCGCCCCTGCGGCGTGCTGACGGCGCGCGCCGCCGAGCGCGGCCTGCTGCTCAGCGTGACGGCCGACTCCGTGATCCGCATGGTGCCCTCGCTGATCCTGTCGCAGGCCGAGGCCGACGAGATCGTCGCCATCCTCGTGCCGCTGGTGAAGGAATTCCTCGCAGAACCGGTGGCCGCATGAGCACCAGCAACATCCGGCACTACCTGCAATTCAGCGACTTCACGGCCGACGAATACGCCTACCTGTTCGCGCGCGCCGCGCTGATCAAGCGCAAGTTCAAGGGCTACGAGAAGCACCATCCGCTGGCGGACCGCACGCTGGCCATGATCTTCGAGAAGGCCAGCACGCGCACGCGCGTGAGCTTCGAGGCCGGCATGTACCAGATGGGCGGCTCGGTGGTCAACCTCACCACCGGCGACAGCCAGC
>CAJYRH010000239.1 GCA_913776795.1 uncultured Pseudorhodoferax sp.
GCTCCGTGATCTGCTTGACCGCCTCGATCTTGAATTCTTCGGGGTAGGGTTGGTTGGTCTTCATGGCACCTCCTATTGGGCCTCAGGTTTGAGGCTCGAAGGTGTCTACTGAACCCGGGTCAATTCAGACATCCTGTGGCGCTTCGCTGGCCTGCCCGAGGCCTTCTACCGCGACTGGGCCCGGGTGGCGCGCGAAGAGGCCTTGCACTTCCAGCTGCTGACCGAGCACCTGGCGCAGCTGGGCCATGCCTACGGCGACTTTCCGGCCCACAACGGCCTGTGGGACATGGCCGAGAAAACGCAGGACGACCTGCTTGCCCGGCTGGCGCTGGTGCCGCGTACGCTGGAGGCGCGCGGCCTGGATGCGGCGCCGCCGATCCGCGCCAGGCTGGTGGCCGCCGGCGACCTGCGCGCCGGCGAGATTCTGGACGTGATCCTGGCCGACGAGGTCGGCCACGTGGCCATCGGCAACCGTTGGTACGGCTGGCTGTGCCGTGTGCGTGGGCTCGATCCCGTGACCACCTATGCCGACCTGGCGCGGCACCATGGCGCGCCGCGGCTTAGGGGGCCTTTCAATCTCGTGGCCCGACGCGCGGCCGGCTTCAGCGAGGCCGAGCTCACGGCCCTGCAGCAAGCGGAGCCCTCCCTACAATGACTGCAACCACGACCCGGAGGACGCACGATGGCTTTGTACGCATTGGATGAACGCACGCCCCAGGTGGCCGAGACGGCATGGGTGGCCGACAGTGCCCAGGTGGTCGGCGGCGTGGTGCTGGGACCGGACAGCAGCGTCTGGCCTGGCGTGGTGATCCGCGGCGACAGCGGTCCGATCTCGGTGGGCGAGGGCAGCAACATCCAGGACAACAGCGTGCTGCACACCGACGAAGGCGTGCCGCTGACCATCGGCAAGCACGTGACGGTGGGCCACCAGGTCATGCTGCACGGCTGCACGGTGGGCGACGAGTCGCTGATCGGCATTGGCGCCATCGTGCTCAACAACGCCAGGATCGGCCGCAACTGCCTGGTCGGTGCGGGCGCGCTCGTGACCGAGGGCAAGGAATTTCCCGACGGCTCCATGATCGTCGGCAGCCCGGCGCGTGTGGTTCGCCAGCTCACGCCCGAGCAGATCGAGGGCCTGCGCCGCAGCGCGCAGCATTACATGGCCAACGCCCGGCGCTACCGCGCAGGCCTGAAGAAGATCGGCTGATGAACGAGATGCCGGGCTGCCCCGAACGAGTTCGCTCCCGCCTGGCGGGACTGGCCGCAGGCCGAAGGGTGCACCAATGAGCGAGCTGCGCAAATTCCTGTTCGACGGCCTGCCCGTGCGCGGCGCCATCGTGCGGCTGACCGATGCCTGGCAGGAGGTGCTGCGCCGGCGCGCCTCCAACACCACGGCGGGCGCCTACCCGGTGCCCGTGCAATCCCTGCTGGGTGAGATGACCGCGGCGGCCGTGCTGATGCAGTCCGGCATCCAGTTCGATGGGGCGTTGGTGCTGCAGGTGTTCGGCGACGGCCCGCTCAAGCTGGCCGTGGTCGAGGTGCAGTCCGACCTGCGCGTGCGCGCCACCGCCTCGCTGACCGGTCCGGTGGAGAGCGGCGCCCTGCTTTCCGAGCTGATCAACCAGACCGGGCAGGGCCGCTGCGCGATCACATTGGACCCGGCGCGCAAACAGCCGGGCCAGCAGCCTTACCAGGGCGTGGTCGCGCTCAGCGATGGTGAAGGCCAGGGCTTCGGCCGCATGGCCGAGGTGTTGCAGCACTACATGCGGCACAGCGAGCAACTGGACACCGTGCTGGTGCTGGCGGCGGACGCCCAGGTGGCGGCCGGTCTGTTGATCCAGCGTCTGCCCGTCAAGGGCGAGGCCAATCTTGCCGGGCAGGCCAGCGAAGCCGAAGCGACCGAGCAGGCCGACACCCAGGGCCAGAACGAGGACTTCAACCGCATCGCCCACCTGGCCAGCACGCTCAAGCGCGACGAACTTCTCACCCTGGACATCGACACCGTGCTGCGCAGGCTGTTTTGGGAAGAGCGCGTGCTGACCTTCGCACCGCTGACGGGCGAAGGCGGCCCCCGCTTCGCCTGCACCTGCAGCCGCGAACGCGTGACGCAGATGATCCGCGGCCTGGGCGTGGCCGAGGCCGAATCCATCCTGGCCGAGCGCGGCGACATCGAGGTGGGCTGCGAGTTCTGCGGCCAGCAGTACCGCTTCGACGCGGTCGACGCCGCGCAGATCTTCGCGCCCCCAGGCTCGCTGCCGCCGGGCAGCCGGTCGGTTCAGTAGCCCTGCAGCCGGCGAAACAGCCGGTGCTCGCAACCTGCATCGCCATCACAGGCGCAAGTCCAACGCCTGGCGGGCCGGTCCGGCAGGGGACCCAGGCAGTCGGCGAGCGCCGGCAGGGCATGCACTGCGCGTTCCGCCCGGGCCAGCCGCGCCGGGCCGTGGCCGTAGACCACCTGGTAGGGCAGGCCGGCGCGCTCCAGTGCAGCGCGCACCAGCGCATCCACGGGCGCCTGCACCTGCGGGCCGTCGCGCTGGATGCCATCGGCCACCCACGGCAGGTCCAGTCCCATGACCAGGGTCAGCGCATAGCCGCACTGGTGCTCCAGGGCGAAGGGGTAGAGCGTACGGTCGCCGAACAGCAGGTCGCTGTAGACGGCGACCATGAGCGGCGTGGTGTCGGCGATGAGCAGGGCCGGATTCCCGGCGCAGGCAGCCTCGATGGCGGCGGCGTGCGCGCGTGCGATGCCGTCCTGCTCCTGCGCGTGCGGCGTGCGGCCGGCGCCCAGGCACCATTGACGCAGCAGTTCGGGCACCAGTGCCACATGCAGGCCCCGCGTGGCGAGCGACTGCTCCAGCGCCTGGGATAGTGCGGTCTTGCCACTGCTCTCGGCACCGAGCAGCGCGATGCGGACGGTCACGAGGTGCTCGGCACGGCAGGCGCGAGCCGGCGCTTCCAGGCCTGCCAGCCCAGCCAGCTCAGGCCGATGAAGAGGGCGTAGAGCAGTGTGGTGAGCCACAGGCCCTTGTAGGCGAACAGGCCCACGCTGACGGTGTTGACGACCAGCCAGACCAGCCAGTTCTCGATGTACTTGCGGCCCAGCAGGTATTGGCCGACCAGGCTCACGGCGGTGGGAAAGGCGTCCCACCAGGGCACGTCGGTGTCTGTGAAGCGCATGAGGAACAGTGCCACCAGGGGCCACAGCACGGCGCATGCCCCCACCACGGCCCAGCAGCCCAGAGCCGACAGGCGCGCCACGCGCAGTGCCGAACCGTCAGGCCGGTGGCCGCGCAGCCAGTTGAACCAGCCCCACAGTGCCACGCTGGCGAAAAAGATCTGCAGCGCAGCATCGCCATAGAGTTTGCTGCGCGAGAAAAGCCCGAAGTAAAGCAGCGAACTCACCACCGCCAGCGGCCAGCCCCAGTGCAGCTCGCGGATGTTGAAGCCGACCATGGCCAGCGCCAGCAGCACCGCCACGATTTCCAGCCAGCTGCTGGGCGCGCCCCATAGGGTGAAGGCAGGGTCCAGCAGCCACTGCCAGGCGGCGAACAGCGCGTCGGGCATTCAGCGTGTCAGCTGCACGAAGAGTTCGTTGGGCTTGACCATGCCCAGCTCGCCGCGGGCCTTTTCTTCCACCATCTCCAGGCCTTCCTTGAGGTCGGCGACCTCGGCCGTGAGCCGGTCGTTGACGGCCTGGGCCTTGGCATTGGCGGCCTGCTGGTCGATCAGCCGCTCCTGCAGTTCGGCCACGTTGGAGATGCTGCCGCGGCCGAACCACAGCTGCGCATGCACGACCGCCAGCAGCACCAGCAGCACCGCCGGGACGAAGCGCGAGCCCATGGGAACGGCGACAGCAGCGAGGAGGAACTATGCGTTCAACGCAACACGTTGAACGCGCGGCGGCCAGGGTAGCGTGCGACGTCGCCGAGGTCTTCCTCGATGCGCAGCAGCTGGTTGTACTTGGCCATGCGGTCCGAGCGCGACAGCGAGCCGGTCTTGATCTGGCCGGCGTTGGTGCCCACCGCGATGTCGGAGATGGTGGAATCTTCGGTCTCGCCCGAGCGGTGGCTGATGACCGAGGTGTAGCCCGAGGTCTTGGCCAGCTCGATGGCGGCGAAGGTCTCCGACAGCGTGCCGATCTGGTTGATCTTGATCAGGATGGAGTTGGCGATGCCGCGCTCGATGCCCTGCTGCAGGATCTTGGTGTTGGTCACGAACAGGTCGTCGCCGACCAGCTGCACGCGCTTGCCGAGCACCTCCGTCTGGTGCTTCCAGCCATCCCAGTCGCCTTCGGCCATGCCGTCCTCGATGCTGATGATGGGGTACTTGTCGCACCAGCCCGAGAGCATGGCGGTCCACTCCTCGCTGGACAGCGACAGGCCTTCGCCTTCGAGCACGTCCTTGCCATCCTTGTAGAACTCCGAGGCGGCGCAATCCAGGCCGAGCGCGATCTGCTCGCCGGGCTTGTAGCCGGCCTGCTCGATGGCCTGCAGGATCATCTGGATGGCCGCTTCGTGGCTCGCAACGCTGGGGGCGAAGCCGCCTTCGTCGCCGACGGCGGTGCTGATGCCCTGGTCGTGCAGGATCTTCTTGAGCGCGTGGAAGGTCTCGGTGCCGTAGCGCAGGGCTTCGCGGAAGCTGGGTGCGCCGAGCGGGATGATCATGAACTCCTGCAGGTCCAGCGAGTTGTTGGCGTGGGCGCCGCCGTTGATGACGTTCATCATCGGCACCGGCAGCGAGACGCCGCCCATGCCGCCGAAGTAGCGGTACAGCGGCAGGCCCGATTCCTCGGCGGCGGCGCGGGCCACGGCCATGGACACGGCCAGCATGGCATTGGCGCCCAGGCGCGACTTGTTTTCGGTGCCATCCAGGTCGATCAGGGTCTTGTCCAGGAAGGCCTGCTCGGAGGCGTCCAGGCCCAGGACGGCTTCGCTGATCTCGGTGTTGACGTGCTCGACGGCCTTGAGCACGCCCTTGCCCAGGTAGCGGCTCTTGTCGCCGTCACGCAGCTCGATCGCCTCGCGCGAACCGGTCGACGCGCCCGAGGGTACGGCCGCACGGCCCATGGTGCCGGATTCCAGCAACACGTCGCATTCGACGGTGGGATTGCCGCGGCTGTCCAGGATCTCGCGACCCACGATGTCTACGATGGCACTCATTGATGCTTCCTTCTAAGAACGTGTAAATCTTGGGGGGCAGCCGCGGCTCAGACGCCTTCGACCACGACCATGCGCATGATGGCCGCGCCCTGGCGCGCTGCGCGGGCCTTGCCGTACTCGGGCGAGGCGTCGAAGGCCCTGGCGGCTTGCACGCTGGGAAACTTCAGCACCACCAGGCGCGAAGGGTTCCAGTCGCCTTCGAGCACCTCAACTCTGCCGCCACGCACGCAGACTTCGGCCCCGTGCGCCTGCATCGCGGCCGAGGACCACTTCTTGTATTCCTCGTACTGCTGCGGGTTGGTGACGGTCACGTCGGCGATGATGAAGGCGCTGGGCATGGTGGGGGTGGGTGCGTGTGCGGTGTCGGGATCAGGCGACGGCGGCGGCCTTGGCCGGCTGCGGCTGCTGGGTCTGTTGCTGGTCAAGCGCGGCCTTCACAAAGGCGTTGAACAGCGGGTGGCCGGCCCAGGGCGTGGACTTGAACTCGGGGTGGAACTGCACGCCCATGAACCAGGGGTGCTGGCTCTGCGGCAGTTCGACGATCTCGGTCAGTTGCTCGCGCTGCGTCAGCGCGGAGATCACGAGGCCGGCCTCGCGCAGCCTGTCCAGGTACTTGACGTTGGCCTCGTAGCGGTGGCGGTGGCGCTCGGTCACCACGTCGCCGTAGATTTCGTGCGCCAGCGTGCCCTTGGCGACGTCGGAGCTCTGCGCGCCCAGGCGCATGGTGCCGCCCAGGTCGGAGTTCGCGTCCCGCGTCTTGATGCTGCCGTCGGCGTCCTTCCACTCGGTGATCAGCGCGATCACGGGGTGCGGCGCAGTCGGTTCGAACTCGGTGCTGTTGGCATGGGCCAAGCCCGCCACATGGCGCGCGAACTCGATGGTGGCAACCTGCATCCCGAGGCAGATGCCCAGGTAAGGCACGCGCTGCTCGCGCGCATAGCGCGCCGCACAGATCTTGCCCTCGACACCGCGCTTGCCGAAGCCGCCCGGCACCAGGATGGCGTCGTACTGCGCCAGCTGCGCGACGTTGCCCGGCGTGATGGTCTCCGAGTCGAGGTAGCTGATCTTCACGCGGGCATGGTTGCGCATGCCGGCGTGGCGCAAGGCCTCGTTGAGCGACTTGTAGCTGTCCGACAGGTCGACGTACTTGCCGACCATGGCGATGTTGACTTCGTGCTGGGGGTGCTCGGTCTCGTACACCAGGTCGTCCCAGCGCTTGAGCTTGGCCGGTGGCGTGTTCAGGCGCAGCTTGTCGCAGATCAGCCCGTCCAGGCCCTGCTCATGCAGCATGCGTGGCACCTTGTAGATGGTGTCCACGTCCCACATGGAGATCACGCCCCAGCGCGCCACGTTCGTGAAGAGGGAGATTTTCTCGGCTTCCTCGTCGGGAATGCGGCGGTCGGCGCGGCACAGCAGCGCATCGGCCTGGATGCCGATCTCGCGCAGCTTTTGCACCGTGTGCTGGGTGGGCTTGGTCTTGAGTTCACCGGCCGCGGCGATCCAGGGCAGGTAGGTGAGGTGCACGAAGGCGGCCTGGTTCGGACCCATGCGCAGGCTCATCTGGCGCACCGCTTCCAGGAAGGGCAACGACTCGATGTCGCCCACGGTGCCTCCGATCTCGACGATGGCCACGTCCACCGCGTCCGGCGTGCCCACGCCGGCACCGCGCTTGATGTATTCCTGGATCTCGTTGGTCACGTGCGGAATCACCTGCACGGTCTTGCCGAGGTAGTCGCCACGGCGTTCCTTCTCGAGCACGGACTGGTAGATGCGGCCGGTGGTGAAGTTGTTGGTGCGCCGCATGCGCGTTTCGATGAAGCGTTCGTAGTGGCCCAGGTCCAGGTCGGTCTCGGCGCCGTCGTCGGTGACGAACACTTCGCCATGCTGGAACGGCGACATCGTGCCGGGATCGACGTTGATGTACGGATCGAGCTTGATGAGGGTGACCTTCAGGCCACGCGATTCCAGGATCGCCGCAAGGGAGGCTGAGGCGATTCCCTTGCCGAGGGAGGACACCACACCGCCGGTGACGAAGACGAATTTGGTCATGTCAGGGTCGGGAAAACGTTCCCGGGGAGGTGGTAAAGCGAGATTATAGGAGGGTGCAAGTGGGCATCGGGCGACCGAGAGCTCGCGCGACCGGTCTGCTAAATTGCGCCCCCACGTGCAACGAGGGAACCCCATGGACAACTCCGCCCAGCCCGGGCCGGGCGCCACAGGCGATCTGGCCGGCCGCCATATCGTGCTGGGCCTGACCGGCGGCATCGCCTGCTACAAGTCGGCCGAGCTGTGCCGGCTGCTCGTCAAGCAGGGGGCAACGGTGCAGGTGGTCATGACCGAGGCGGCCGAACGGTTCATCACCCCCGTGACGATGCAGGCGTTGTCCAACAGGCCGGTGTACGGCTCGCAGTGGGATGCGCGCGAGCCCAACAACATGCCGCACATCAACCTGTCGCGCGAGGCCGATGCGATCGTGCTGGCGCCGTGCAGCGCCGACTTCATCGCGCGCCTGGTGCAGGGTCGCTCGGACGAACTGCTCAGCCTGCTGTGCCTGGCGCGGCCGGTGCAGCGGGTGCCGTTGCTGGTGGCGCCGGCCATGAACCGCGAGATGTGGCTGCACCCTGCGACCCAGCGCAACATGGCGCAGCTGGCATCCGATGGCGCGGTTCTGCTGGGCGTTGGCAATGGGCCGCAGGCGTGCGGAGAGACCGGCGATGGACGCATGCTCGAGCCGGCCGACATCGTGGAGGAACTTGTCGCCCATCTGACGCCCAAGCCGCTGGCAGGCCAGCATGTGCTGGTCACTGCCGGGCCCACATTCGAGGCGATCGACCCCGTGCGTGGCATCACCAACCTGTCCAGCGGCAAGATGGGATTTTCCATAGCGCGTGCAGCGCGCGAGGCCGGTGCACGTGTCACGCTGGTTGCCGGCCCTGTGCATCTGGCGACGCCGCGCGGCGTCGACCGCGTGGACGTGCGCTCGGCGCTGGAGCTACTGAAGGCCGTGGAGCAGCATGTGGACGCGGCGTCGGTGTTCGTTGCCACCGCGGCCGTGGCCGACTGGCGGCCCGCCCATGCGGCCGGCCAGAAGATCAAGAAGGACGGCTCGGGCCAGGTGCCGGCGCTTGCCTTCGTCGAGAACCCGGACGTGCTGGCCCGCGTGGCGCAATCGCCGCGCGCCAGGAGCGGGCAGCTTTACTGCGTGGGCTTCGCGGCCGAGAGCGAGGCCCTTCTCCAGAATGCCCAGGCCAAGCGCGTGCGCAAGGGCGTGCCGCTGCTGGTGGGCAACATCGGCCCAGCCACGTTCGGGCGCGACCACAACGCCTTGCTGCTCGTCGATGAGGCCGGCGCGCGCGAGCTGCCGCACGCGCCCAAGCTGGCGCTGGCACGCCAGCTAGTGGCCGAGATCGCCACGCGTCTGCGCTGATGGCCTCGCCCTACGACACGACGCCCCATGGCGACTTCGTGCGATACATCGAGCAACTGACCCGGCCGCAGGCACCGGCCAGCACACCTGCGACTGCTTCCAGGCGGCCGGCGCGCGCGCCCCGGCCCGTTGCACGGCCCGCGGTCGCCAGCACGTTTGCACCGCTGCGCCAGGTGGTGCAGGGCGCGCTGTTCCTGTTCGTGGCGTGGCTGCTGGTGTCTTCCGCCTTGCCGCTGCTGGCGGCCTGGGGCGGGCTGGTCGGCCTGGCCTACCTCGTCTTCGCCTTCCTGCGCCTGCGCCATCTGCCGTGGGGCGAACTGCTCAAGCAAACACGATGAACATCGACGTCAAGATACTCGACGCCCGCATGGCGGGACAGCTGCCGGCCTATGCCACGCCGGGCAGTGCCGGCCTGGACCTGCGCGCCTGTCTGGCCGCTCCGCTGCTGCTGGCGCCTGGCGCGTGGGAACTGGTGCCCACAGGCATTGCCATCCACCTGGCCGATCCGGGCTATGCCGCCATGATCCTGCCGCGCTCGGGCCTGGGCCACAAGCACGGCATTGTGCTGGGTAATCTGGTCGGGTTGATCGACAGCGACTACCAGGGGCAGCTCATGGTCAGCGCCTGGAACCGCAGCAGCACGGCCTACACCGTGCAGCCCATGGAGCGCATCGCGCAGCTCGTGGTGGTGCCCGTGGTGCAGGCCAGGTTCAACATCGTGCAGGCCTTCGAGGCCTCGGCCCGCGGCGCGGGGGGCTACGGCTCGACCGGGACGGCCTGACGCCGGTTGCGGTGCTCAGTGCAGGGTGTCGTTGCCGGCCACCGGCACCTGCACCTTGAAGAAGCCCGTGCCAGCCGTGCCGCGGCCGATCTCGTCCTCGGTCGCTTCGCGCACGGCGTTGACGGTCAGCGACAGGCGCAGCGCAATGCCGGCCAGCGGGTGGTTGCCGTCCAGCACCACGTGCTCGGGGTAGATTTCCGTCACGGTGTACATGCGGTTGCGCGGGATGGCGGCCGACAGGCCCTGGGGCAAGGCCGTGCCGTCAAAGCTCATGCCTTCTTCGAGCGCGTCGGGGAACTGAGCGCGCGGCTCCAGGAAGATCAATTCTTCGTTGAAGTCGCCGAAGGCGTCCTCAGGCTCCAGATGCAGGTGCAGCTGATCGCCTGCCACGTGGCCTTGCAAGGCCTCCTCGACCTTGGCCAGCAGGTCGTCGCCGCCGACGAGGAACTCGACGGGGTCGCTCAGCACGTCCAGGTCTTCGCCCAGCGTGTCCTTCAAGGTCCAGGTCAGCGCCACGACGCATTGGGGGATGATTTCCATGGAAGAATTGTCGCAGCTTCGCCCCGCCGACTTTCCAGCGGGGCGATGGCGTTTTTGCACTGGACCCGATGGACACCACCCAACCCCTGCCGTTGCTGGGCGGCCTCACGCCCGAGCGTTTCATGCGCAGGCACTGGCAGAAGAAGCCCCTGCTGGTACGCGGCGCCATTCCCGGCTTCAAGGCCGTGCTGGACCGCCATGCGCTGTTCTCGCTGGCCGGGCTGGAGGGCGTGGAATCGCGCCTGGTGCAGCAGGGCCCCAAGGGCTGGACACTCAGGCAAGGCCCGTTCGCGCGGCGTGCGCTGCCGCCCCTGAGCCGGCGCCAGTGGTCGCTGCTCGTGCAGGGCGTGGACCTGCACAGCGACGCCGCCCATGCGCTGCTGCAAGCCTTTCGCTTCGTGCCCGACGCGCGGCTGGACGACCTCATGGTCAGCTACGCCACCGACGGTGGCGGTGTCGGCCCGCATGTCGACAGCTACGACGTGTTCCTGCTGCAGGCCCATGGCCAGCGCCGCTGGCGCATCGGCCGCCAGCGCGACCTCCGGTTGCGGGAGGGCGTGCCGCTCAAAATCCTGGCCGCATTCGAGCCCGAGGAGGAATACGTGCTGGAGCCCGGCGACATGCTCTACCTGCCGCCGCGCTACGCGCACGATGGTGTGGCCGTTGGCGAATGCATGACGTACTCCATCGGCTTTCGCGCGCCCAGCCGCGGCGGCATCGCGCACGAAGTGTTGCAACGCCTGGCCGACACCGCCGAGGAAGCGCTGGGCGATGCGCTGTACCGTGACCCCGGGCAGCCTGCCACTGCGCAGCCTGCCGCCGTGCCGGCCGATGTGCGCGCCTTCGCAGCCCGTGCCTTGCGCACGCTGCTGGACGACCCGGCCGCGCTGGACTGTGCGCTGGGCGAGATCCTGAGCGAGCCCAAGGCCCAGGTTTGGTTCGGCGAGGGCGGCGACCTCGTCGATGGCTGCGGCGTGGCGCTGGACCGCCGCAGCCGCATGCTCTACGACGCAGACCATGTCTACCTCAATGGCGAGAGCTGGCGGGCGGGCGGGCGCGATGCGCGCCTGATGCAGC